>JAAZEC010000073.1 GCA_012512495.1 Erysipelothrix sp. | reverse complement strand
TCCATGACCTCATTGATATCGGCCGAGACCAGTAGAATGGCGGCCCCACCGTCTCTGATTTTAACCAGTTGGTCATGCATGAAGGAGGCGGTTCCGACATCGACGCCACGGGTAGGTTGGTCGGCAATTAGAACACTGATGTCTTCACTCATTTCCCGAGCAGCGACCACCTTCTGCATGTTACCGCCCGATAACATACGGATCGGTGTGAATTTACTATCGGTTTTAATTTGATAGGTCGAGATTAATTCGTCTGCCAAGACATTGATCTTCTTAGAGTCTAAGAAACCAAACTGGCTGTACTCTGGATTGAGGAAACGATTGGAAATCAAATTATCCACGATACTGCCATCGGCAATGACGCCATAGGCTAAGCGATCTTCAGGAATGTGGAAGAGTCCAAGGTTTCTGGCCTGTTTCACGGGTTCCTTCTTTGCTAGGGGTGATCCGTTCACGAAGATATCCCCAGAATATTCGGTCGATAGGCCGGTAATGCTGTCGATGAGTTCGCGCTGTCCATTGCCTTCAACACCGGCAATCCCCAGGATTTCCCCCGAGTGCAAACTCAAGGAGAGCTTGTCTACGACGACCATGAGCTCATCATTGACGACCGACAGGTCTTTGACTTCTAACTTCTTTTCACCTGGAGTGGCTTGGGTCTTATCAATTTCTCTGACGACTTCACGGCCGACCATCATTTTGGAAAGCTCTTGAATGGAAACATCGACTAGGTCATAGGAACCTAGACCTTTTCCACCGCGCATGATCGTAGCTCGTGAACAAATGGAACTAATTTCACGCAATTTATGAGAAATGAAAATGATCGTATGTCCTTCATCACGCAAAATTTTGAATTGTTTGAATAGCTCATCCGTTTCTTGAGGCGTCAAGACTGCTGTGGGTTCATCCATGATTAGCAGTTCGGCCCCACGAATTAATGCCTTCAATATTTCGACTTTTTGCTTCTTACCTACATCCAGATCCATGACGAGTGCGTCCGGATCAACATTGAGCTGATAGCGTGCCGAAGTCTCAAGGACCATTTTCTTAGCGGCTTCATAGTCCAGGGATAGCCCTTTTTTAGGTTCAATCCCCAAGATAATGTTATCGGTGACGCTTAGGTCTTCATCCAGCATAAAGTGTTGGTGAACCATCCCGATTCGCTTGTCAATGGCATCTAAGGGGGACTTCAGGTTAAGCTTCTCGCCCTTGAAAGTAATGGTACCGGAGGTTGGTTGTTCGATGCCAAAAAGAATCTTCATTAAGGTGGACTTGCCGGCACCATTCTCACCCATTAGGGCATGAATCTCGCCTTTACCACAGATTAAATCGACATTTTCGTTGGCCACAACACCATTCGGGTACACCTTTGTGATGTTTCTCATTTCCAAGAATTGCTGAGTCATTTGTTTTCGCTCCTAACTTATAATGAGAGCAAAGTACGATTGGAACTCGTACTTTGCTCATTTAACAAAAGCTTATGGTCTAACTGCGTCACGGATTTGGTTAATTTGTTCGGTTGTCTTACCATAGGCGGTATCAACAACGATGTCTCCGCTAACAATCTTTTCATTCATATCTTGGAGTTCAGCTCTTAGTTCTTCATTGACTTTAGCTTCATAGTAGCTGTTGATTGCTAGACCAACGCCATTTTCAGCAAGTCCTAGGCTATCAGTTGCCCCAACATTGAGTTCACCCTTAACAAATAAATCAATTGCTCTGTAGAGTGAGTCTCCTACGTTCTTAAGGACTGAAGTCACAATAACATCAGCGAAAGCTGTGTTACCTTCTGCTTCGAAGGCAACTGATTGGTCCGAGTCAACACCTAAGATGTCTTTAGAACGATCAACACCGGCTTCAATTGCACCGATACCTGATCCACCAGCAACTTGGAAGATTGAGCTAGCATTTTGGTTGAACATACCTAAGGATAATTCTTTACCCTTAGCGGAGTCATTCCATGCTCCAACGTAAGCTGTCGTAACTTTAACATCAGGATTGGCTGCTTGAGCCCCTTGGATAAAGCCTACTAGGAAGTCTGAAATGATTGGTTGGTCCATACCACCTAAGAAACCAATAACACCGGTATCACTGAGGGATGCCATGAGGTAACCACCCAAGTAGGAACCTTCGTTTGCTTTATAAACAATAGAGTAGATGTTTTCGTATCCGCCAGTAGCGTAGTCAACTTCTGAGTCGAATAAGACGAAAGTAGTATCTGGATACTGTTCAGCATTCGTTTCGAACACTTCTTGTAGAGTCGAGCTTGCTAGAATCATGTCGTATCCAGCTTCTGCTGCTTCAATGAGCGCAGGTTCGTACTTTGTAGGGTCATCACCATATTCGATGACACTGACATCGACGCCGTCGATTTCTTCTTCAGCGCGGGTAACACCTTCGTGAGCTGAGTCATTAAATGAGAGGTCACCTAGGTTACCAATCAAGAGCGCAACTTTCACTGTTTCTTCGCCATCTCCACCGTTGTTATTGCCGTTGTTTGTAGCTGAACAACCAACAACCAATAGAGAGACTAGCAATAAGATAAATAATTTCTTCATTCATTTTTCCTCCTTTTATTTAAAATAAATGACCTTATTCGGGGGCGATTTCCAGGGCTAACTCCATCATATGTCGGTAGCCTGTCTCGCGTTTTTCACTGCTCTGGTTCTCTTTAGTGAAGCCAGAGTCGCTGATGGTAAAGAGGGCTAAGCTCTTCTTACCTGAGCGGCGTGCAGCAGTGAATAGTCCTGCTGATTCCATTTCAGCAGCGAGGACGCCATACTGGGTAAACTTCTCTGTCGCGCTTTCGTCTCTATCACGATAGAATTGATCGCTACACATGACCGTTCCCACATGGGATTTCACGTCCATTTTCTTTGCTTGTTCGTGTGCCTTTAATAATAAATCGAAATCGGGTGTGGGGCAGAAGGCATAGTTACCAAACTGACCAACGTTAATGGCGCTATCGGTAATGCTCGCTGTCGCGATTACGATGTCCTCTAGACCGACCTCGGGATTCATAGCGCCCGCGGTACCGATTCTAATAATGTTCTCGACCTCATAGAACTCAAAGAGTTCATGATAGTAGATCATCGCTGAGGGGATTCCCATGCCGGAACCCATGAC
>JAAZEC010000005.1 GCA_012512495.1 Erysipelothrix sp. | reverse complement strand
AGTTTTTCTAGGTAATCGAGCTTTTCAATAATTCCCCTAATATCACCAATGCCATCCCCGTTGCTATCGTTGAATGAACGGGGATAGATTTGGTAGACAACCGATTGATATTTATTGTTCGTATTCACTAAGCTAATGTTTGTTCTTGAGTCGTTGGTGTCACAGTTTTGCTTTCAGCTCTTTTACCTAGTGTTACGGTTAAGAAGAATGGGACAACAATGACGATTAATGCGATTAAGAAGAACATGCCCCATTTATTAAATGGGAAGGATAGGAATCCTGGAAGTCCTCCAACACCGATTGTATTGGCCATTAAACCAGTTCCAACAGAGATTACAGCAGCGATAGCAGAACCAATCATGGCTGAAATGAATGGGAATCCATATTTCAAGTTAATACCAAACATGGCTGGTTCAGTAACACCAAGATAACAAGAGATTAATGCTGGAACAGAGACTTGTGATTCTTGTGGATTAGACTTACGGTGTAACCACCAAACACCTAATACGGCAGAACCTTGAGCAATGTTACTGAAAGCAATCATTGGCCATAATAATGTTCCATCATAAACAGATTGTAGTTGAAGGTCGATCGCATTGGTCATATGGTGTAAACCAGTAATGACCAGTGGTGCATAGAAGAATCCAAAGATTGCCGCAAAGATAACTCTAAATGATGATGTTAAACCTTGGTAGACTACGTCAGAAATCCATGAACCGATGACCCAACCGATTGGTCCTAATACTAAGTGAGCGATTAAGACAGCGATTAGTAATGAAAGTAATGGAACGAAAATCATTTGAATAACATTAGGGATGACTTTCTTAAAGAACCTTTCTAAATAAACAAGGGCAAATCCAGCGAGCATAGCAGGAATGACTTGTGCTTGGTAACCAATCATTTGAACTTGAGCAAAGCCAAAGTCCCATACTGGAATATCACCAGCTGCTGCGCCAGAGACGCCATATGCATTTAGCAGTTGTGGAGAGACTAGGGTAATCCCTAATACAATCCCTAGAATTTGAGTGGCACCCATCTTACGAGTGACGGCCCAAACGATTCCAACAGGTAGGAAGTGGAAGATCGCTTCCCCTAATAACCATAGGAAGTGGTTAACCCCATTCCAGAAAACAGACATCTGAGTAATGGTTTGAGTCCCATTGACAATGTCGAATGCGCCAGCTTCTGTAAACATAGGAACTGCTTCTAGAATATTTCTAAACCCTAGAATCATCCCCCCAGCCACGATTGCTGGAATAATTGGAGCAAAAATTTCAGCTAAGTTTGACATTAATTGTTGTAGTGGATTTTGGTGTGCTTTTGCTTGTTGTTTTACCGCATCTTTTGAAACACCCTCAATACCAGCTACTTTGGTGAAGTCATTGTAATATTCAGCAACTTCATTACCGATAATGACTTGGAATTGACCTGCTTGGGTAAAACTACCCTTAACAGATGGTAAAGCTTCTATCGCTTGGATATCCGCTTTGTTTGGATCAGCAAGAACAAAACGCATTCTTGTTACGCAGTGGGTAACAGCGTTGATGTTCTCTTTACCACCTAATAGTTCAACTAATTGAGTGGCTTCTTGTGTAAATCGATTACTCATCTTTCTCCTCCTTACGCCATGCTTTTTCAACAGTCCTAGAAATATAAAAGACCTTCTAAAGACTCACCAAAAAGTGAATCTACAGAAGGTCTTGCCCGATTGGTTACAAACCCTACCTACTTACTCATCATCTCTAAACGATTCAGATGAATGGTTAAGTAGACTATTTCCTGTTGATTAATTTTAGCATTTAAGCGTTTTTCAATAAAATTTTGGATTTCTAAGGCGCAATTGTAAGCGCTTGGAAAATCCTCAAACACATTGTATAAAATTTGTTCTTTGAAGTCAACTTGAGTACCCATTATAATTCTCTGTAGTAATAATTTTATATGAACTAAGATTCTTTGAGTCGTCAATTCTTCAGGTTTGAGTGAGATTAAATAATAGTCACGAATCACATTGAGACACCCTAAAATTGCGTCAGTTAAAATATTTGATTTATTATCAAGTTGAGGATTGATACCATTAATGATATGCATCACAATGAATCCCGCCTCATCT
>JAAZEC010000072.1 GCA_012512495.1 Erysipelothrix sp. | reverse complement strand
GAAAATACTCAATAAGCAGTGAATATTTATGCTTAATATCCTCCGTCTGCTTAAGCTTCAGAGCAATGTCACTCAGATACTTGTTGGCCATTGAATCAATCACACTACTATACAGAGATTCCTTCGTTTTGTAATGGTAAGTCAATTGACTCAAGGCAACCCCAGCTCGCTTCGCGATATCCCTCATCGACACATTCGCATACCCTCTTGTTGACAAGCACTCAATCGCGGTCGATAGAATCTTCTCCGATGTATTCATAATTCTCACCTCATTAGTACGTACGTACGAACTAATTTTACCCCTATCACCTATCAGTGTCAAATCAAAAAAACCGATCATAATGATCGGTTCAAATTTAGCTATTCATCATTTCTATCAAACTGGCTGTTATAGAGGTCATAGTAGAAACCGCCTTGTTCCAGCAGTTGTTCGTGCTTACCACTCTCGATAATGTCACCATCATTCATCACCAGAATCAAATCCGCATTCTTAATGGTAGAGAGACGGTGGGTAATGATGAACGAGGTTCTACCTTGTGGACTGGAGCTTAAAGCTTCATAAACTTTATCTACAGGAAGTCTATAAATATTTTCATTTATATTTCCAATTTCTTTGACTTTCATTTTCCCTATCCCTCTTTCGAAATCAGGGGGTCATGACCTACCGATCATAGCGACCTTCAATAAAACAAGAAACGTATTATAGTCCTTTGATTTACAGTTTGCAACAATATTAATCATTCTATGTTTAGAACGATTGTTCAACCTTTTAAAACCTCCAAAAAGTGACCCATTGATCGCTTTCTATCGGTGAATTCACTTTTTTATATTATACACCCAATCCAATGCCAACGTTTATTAGCTTACTCATCAATCTTGTGATATCTCAACTCCGCAAATGGACCGAACTGTTTTACTTCCTCAAGATAGAAACGCTTCAAGCCTACCTCTTGAGTAAATAGTGGAATGCCCTCGCCTAGTAACACTGGGGCTACCTGAATGATTAGCTTGTCCACCAGTTGTTGATTCAGAAGAGGTGCTAGTACTGTATTGCCACCAACAATCCAGATGTTCTTATCCTTATCCAACCCTTGGACAAACTCCACAACATCCCCCTTGACTGGAATGAAGCCACTGACCGCTAAGCTCTCATCGTGCGTGAACACGTAATTGGTACTCGTGGCGTAGAGACTCGAGATATTCTCGATGTTCTCTATTGCTTCAAAGGTCCTCTTCCCCATGATGGTGATATCGATACTCTTGTAGAAAATATCATAGTCTGTTTCCTCTGCTGAGCCGGACTCATAAAGCCAGTCCAAATTATGATTTTTATCAGCCAGATAGCCATCCATACTGATACAACCGTAGAAAATAACACTCATACACTTTTCCTCCATCAGCTCAAAGCTTCATTAAGCTATCTCTAGTTTCCTTATCGAACTTCTCACAGGCATAGCGAAATGAAACTCTTGGCATTCTCGCATGGTTTTTAATCAGATAGTCCTTAACCATTGAAGGATCCACTACTGAGAGAACCTTCAACATCCAGCCGTAACCTTTCAGAACTAAATGATGATCATCAACAAGTAGCGCATCCGCGATCATCAAGGGATTGATTCCATCATATTCTTTCTTTGAAATAGCTGGAATCAACACCACGGCCGAAGCTCTACGCACCCAGAAATCACTACTCTGGGTCCATGAAAGAACCTGTTCAAACAACCGTTTATCCTGTCTAATTAATTCTCCGAATGCGTGGGTACAAAAATCATCACAATCGCCCCAACCCCTGACATACTCCCTCAGCCAGCGATAGAACACTTCATAAGTCGTGTCATTGTATTGCTTCTTGACGCGAAACGCAAAATCATAGGCGATCACGCCAAGTGCCCATTGTCTCTTCTCCAATAGCTCTTCACAGATTGAGAACACATGGTCGATACTCTTGTCATGTAAACCCCAGTAGAGTTCTGATGACAACTTCCGTATGTCACCCGTCACTAGGTGAGAACTCTGTTCTAATTCCTGCAGTTTGTCGATAGCAAGCTTAACCGTTTTAACCATACTGTTCTCCTACCAAATAAATGGAATCAAGCGATACTTGACTTGTTCTTTGTATTTCGAATAGCCTTCTAGACTTCTTTCTAAGACAATTTCTTCATTTCTGATTCTCTTCGCAATTAGCACTGGATAAATCAAGAAAATCAGAAACGAAAAGAAAGAACCAAGCACTAATGGCATGGATAAAAACAACAGAAGCGTAGCTGTGTACATTGGATGTCTCACAATTCCATAGAGTCCTGTAGATACCACTTGTTGATTCTCTTGAATCTCGATTGTTCTCGATAAGTAGGTGTTCTCACGCAATACTTCCACATAAATGAGATAGCCCATGATAAACACAATGGTTGCGACACCCACCACCCAAGGATCAATAGCTAGCCATTGATAGCGGAAGTCCAAACCAGCGACTATAAACCCACTAAGAAACATTAAACTACCGACTATTAAAACACTCTTCTGTTCAGATTGTTCCTCTTTGGAATTGAGACGTTTTCTCAGCAACACTGGATTTTTAATCGCCAGGAAGATTCCCACCAGAAGAATGGGAACAAACAAAATACCCATCAGTAGCCAGCCATTCCAGTAATTAACAGTTCCTGCCGGGATAAACAAAAGCGCACTAAACAGGAGTAAACCCACTAGGTACTTCACGATAGCTTGAATGAACAGTTTACTATCCATTAGTTTCACCTCTGTTTATCTAGTTAAACTTATTTAACTTGGTAGACGACTCTGTATAAAGTTGACTGAACATGTTCGAATTGGATTAGACTAAGTAGTGCTCCGAAGGACATTATCCTCAGAGGGATATTATCCTTGCCAAAATCCAAAGAGGGCTGATGATAGGGGAAATCATTGAGATAGAAACCGTTTCGCTCGTAGAATTTTATCCGTCGGTGAGCCATTTCGTTCTCAGGCATCTCAACTTCCAAGCACACAACACTCTTTGCGTTATTAACAAACTCTTCTAACAGCTGTGTGCCAATTCCAGAGCCGCGATGTCTTGGATTGAGCGCGAAATGTTCAATATAAATAAAATGTTCAAACTCCCATGAAGCAATAAAGGCCATCACTTCCTTGTGAGAGCTATAGAGGACGGATATGGAATAGGATTCATCGTTAAGGAGAGCTCTCTGATTTTCATAGGATCTGTATTCATCCTGTGGAAAGCTCAGTTCTATTAAGTCATAGACCTGCTTGAAGTCTTCTATTTTAAGTTTCTCTAACATCATTCGGTACAAACCTTGTTACGTCCTTCACGCTTCGCAGCATAGGCCGCTTTGTCCGCCCGATCAATGATGTTCTCATAATTACGGACGTGTTCATCCCCACAGTAGGAGACCCCAATACTGACGGTAATCGACTGACCATTGAGTTCAATACTGTTGACAGCAATCCTAAGGCTCTCCGCAATGGACACCAACTCTTCCTCATGATAGTCATAAGCTAGAGCGACAAATTCCTCACCACCATAGCGATAGAAATCTAACCTGAAATCCTCCATGAAATTTCTCAATACTTCACCAATCAGACTCAGACATTCATCCCCCGCCGCGTGACCGTAGCTATCGTTGTACTCCTTGAAATAGTCGATATCCAACATCATGACACCAGAAGGCTTTTCTGAATCTTTCGTCTCTAGGTAGGTTAGCGTTTCAAAGAGT
>JAAZEC010000071.1 GCA_012512495.1 Erysipelothrix sp. | reverse complement strand
TTGTTGAAGATTGGCTTAACAATTTTCTATCACTTTCAAAACAAGAAGCTTAAATCCGGTCTATTACAAGCCAATGCGATGGATGCTTTTTTTGATATCTTCATGTCGCTGGTTGTACTCATAGCGGTTGTCTTGGAGAATCGTTTTGGCTGGAAGCTGGATGCTTATCTGAGTTTAGTTTTATCGATCATCATCATTGTGAGTGCCTTGAAGATGATGCGTAGCTTTGTTAATGACTTGTTGGGGAATCGACCTGCTGAGGCTTTGTTACAGAAGATTCACGAGCTATTGAGTGAAGAGAGACGAATCCTGGGCCATTATGATTTGTTGGTTCACCAGTATGGTAAGCACCGGATCTATGCGAGCGTGGATGTGGAACTTGATGAACGGTTGTCACTGACTGAGGCCCATACCATCATTGATTCTATTGAGACTGCCTTGTTGGAACAACAGAATGTCAACCTGTCGATCCATCTCGATCCAGTTAATCTCGAAGACTTGAAGCTGTTAGAGGTGGAAGCTCTTATTACTAATTATCTCAAAGATCACTATCCGGCTGTTCATTTTCACGATTTGCGTAGACTGAATGGACATGGCTTCCGTTTTGATATGGTACTGGATGGGGGCGATCAGGAACTCTTGAGCACTATCCATCTTAAACTGGAAGACCTACTGAAAGAGAATCACTTAGATTCCTACTTAGAAATCGTCTTGGATGATCACCAGCTGTTACCATAGAAGAGTATCAAAAAATCGCACTGTGGCGATTCGTGTTTATCAAAAAATGATTAATTTTCTATAAATTGTTTTCAAATTGTTATCAGAGCAAATAAAAACCCACTAAACAGTGGGATGATTTGTAATGGTGCCGGTACCGAGGATCGAACTTGGAGCTGAGCATTACCATTGCTCTGTTTTGCCATTAAACTATACCGGCGAGTGATGCCCTATCATGATATACGAAAATAGAGGTTTTGACAAGCCCATTTCACTCATAAAATTAGACCCTAAAGCGAAAAAGTAAATTCCACCCTTGATATAGATAGATGGATTTTAGTCTTACATGAAATTCCAACGACTCCGGAGAAGTTGGTTACCACAACTATCTTTTGTGTGAAATTCATAGAATCATTACGATAGGATTATGGTATGATAAGGCTGTATACGGGAGGTATTTATGCATAATACAGTGAAGCTATCAGAAAATTTAACATGGGTCGGCGTCAGCGATCGTCGCATTCCACGATTTGAAAACATTTTTCCACTAACATCAGGTGTCAACTACAATTCCTACTTGATAACCGACGAGAAAACCTGTCTCTTAGACACGGTCGATCCAGATGTCAGTGAACAGTTCATCGACAATATCGAACACGCACTAGGTGGCAGGCAGTTAGACTACTTGGTCATCAACCACATGGAACCTGATCATTGTGGCTCCATCGAAAGGGTCACACAGATCTATCCAGAATTGAAACTGGTTGGTAACTCAAAGACGTTCGCCTTCTTGGAACAGTTTTATGAATCCGATCTCAGTGAGCGCTACATCCTAGTCAAAGAAGGGCAAGAACTCCAATTGGGTTCACACACACTCCGCTTCCTCTTGGCACCCCTAGTCCACTGGCCAGAAGTCATGGTGACCTACGATGTCGAACACAAGATTCTCTTCTCCGCCGATGCCTTCGGTAACTTCGGAGCACTCAACGGTAATCTGTACGCAGATGAAGTTG
The DNA here is from genome assembly GCA_012512495.1 of Erysipelothrix sp. Taxonomy (GTDB): domain Bacteria; phylum Bacillota_I; class Bacilli_A; order Erysipelotrichales; family Erysipelotrichaceae; genus JAAZEC01. Next base: position 1,055 of record JAAZEC010000071.1, on the reverse strand, counting down.
ACTATAAAAAGGACTGGCTTGATGAAGCACGCCGCTACTACATCAACATCGTCGGCCGTCATGGACGTAACGTTCAAAACCTATTCAAGAAACTCGATACCTTAGAAATCGACATGATCTGTTCTTTGCACGGTCATATCTACCGCACACCAGAAGATGTGTCCATGATGATTGAGAAGTATCGGACCTGGTCTGCGTTTGAACCTGAAAGAAGTGGGGTGGTCCTTGTCTATAGCACCATGTACGGCAACACCGAGCTAGTCATGAACATCATGGCCTCCAAGCTCGCAGCTAAGGGTATCCAAGACATTCAGATGTACGATGTGGCTCAGACAGACTTCTCCTACATCATCCCTCGCTGCCACCAGAACTCTCATATTATCTTTGGGATCCAAAACTACAACACCACTCTCTATCCAACCATGGACGCCTTCATCAGGGAATTACTCCATACCAACTTCCAAAACCGGAAGGTTGGCTTAGTCTGTAACTCCAGCTGGGGTGGAAGAGCCCTCAAGGAATTCCAAGAGTATCTCGCCAGTAATAAGGGACTCGAAGAGTTTACAGAGCCATTGAATATCCTCTCAGCATTGAAGCCTGATCAGGAAGCCCTAGTCGACGAGTTTGTTGACAAATTAATCGCCAGTATGTAAAGAAAAGCGGACTCTAATAATTAGAGTCCGCTTTTAGATAGTCGTGAAGCCAGTTAGTAATTTCCGTGAGGCGTGTTAGCCTTGCCTTAGGCTTGCCGGAACGGGAGAGATCGTGATTCTCCTCATTCAGCACCACCATACGGGTAGGGACGCCCTTATGCTTCAAAGCTGTAAACAGTTGGTAACCCTGATCGATGGGGCAACGATAATCGAACTTCGAATGTAAGATTAGGGTCGGAGTCTTCATGTTGTTGATGTACTTCAGTGGCGATTGATCCCAGGCATTGGTAAGCCCAGCCTCTGAATAAATGGAGCCATGGGTTTGATCCTCAACGAAGAAGTAGCCGATATCCGAGATACCATAGAAGGAAATCCAATTAGAGATGCTACGTTGGGTCGCTG
>JAAZEC010000070.1 GCA_012512495.1 Erysipelothrix sp. | reverse complement strand
TCTCTGGGTTTTCGTGGTGAGGCACTGCCTTCCATCGCCAGTGTCTCGATCGTCAAAGCAATCTCTTCCTATAACCATCAGGGTTATGAAATACAGATTAACAATGGTAAGGAACTGTTGTTTCAGCCAGCCTCCCATGGTCGGGGCACGACTATCGAGGTGTCTAGCCTCTTCTTTCGTCTACCGGCACGGTTAAAGTTTCTGAAGTCTCCACAGTATGAGGCGACTAGAATTAATGCCTTGATGCATTCGTTTGTGCTGGGTTATCCACAGATTGCTTTTAAAATCAGTAATGAGAATCGGACAGTTCTAGAGACGAAGGGCAATGGCAAGCTTGAGGAAATTATCTTTCAGCTTTATGGTCCTGAGGCGGCTGCTACGACTAGAGTGTTTAGCAGGCAATCGGCTAATTTTAAGATTCATGGGGTCTATGTATTGCCTCATATTCATCGGGCAAATCGTTACCATGAGTATTTCTATCTGAATTCACGAATGATTAACTATTTTCAAATGAACCAAGTCATTAATGAGGTCTTCCATCGTTACATGCCAGGAGATCGTTATCCTATTGTCGTGTGTCATTTCGAGAGTGATGTGCAGTTGGTGGATGTCAATGTGCACCCTTCTAAGTGGCAGGTTAAAATCTCACAGGAGAAAGAGTTGTTAGATCTCACGAAGGAAACACTTTTTGCTTCATTGTCAGAAGAAATGACTCCAAAGATCATGAGACCGTTGATAGAGAGACCACGAGAGAAAGTAGAGATACCTAGTATCTTTGAGATGCCTGTCCAAGAGGAACGCGTGGCGGTTCCTGTTAAGAGTTCGCTACGGGTCCTCGCTCAGCACCATGGCAAGTATATTCTTGGGGAAGATGAGAGTGGACTGTATCTCTTTGATCAACATGCTTCTATGGAAAGGGTTCAGTATGAGTTCTTTCGTAAGAAAATGAGTGAGAAACAGTTTCATCAACAGGATATTTTGGTTCCTATCATTATCAAACAGGTGCCACACTTTGATAACCTGATTGATCGACTAGCCTCGTTTGGTATTCAGGTGGAGATGATCTCGGAAGATGAGCTGATTATTCGCTCCCTTCCGACCTATCTAAACAGCGTGGATCCTGTCAACTTTATTAATGGTTTGTTCGATTCATTGCGTGAGGATAAGGACTACAGTCTGTTAGATGTGAACGAACACAAGTTAGCGACGATGGCCTGTAAGTCTTCGATTCGTTTTAATGAGCGACGCACACTCTTTGAGTTACAGAAAATTGTCGATGATCTACTGAAGTGTGAAAACCCGTACCATTGCCCTCATGGTAGGCCGACCCATGTCAAGATTGATCCAGAGACCTTATTGAAGGAGTTCTCACGATGAAGAAGGTCTTGGTGATTACGGGGTCGACGGCTTCTGGTAAGAGTGATTTAGGCGTTGAGTTCGCGAAAAAATTCAATGGTGAAATCATTTCGTGTGATTCGGTACAGGTTTATAGAGGCTTGGATATCGGGAGTGCGAAGATTACGGAGTCAGAGAAACAGGGTGTCGTCCATCACATGATTGATATCCTGGATCTTAGTGAGTCCATGAATGTAGCTTTCTTTCAGACGATGGCACGTAAGTTGATTGATGATATTACGAATCGTGGTAAGCTGCCCATCTGTGTGGGTGGTACGGGCTTCTATATTAAGGCGCTGTTGTATGATTATGAGTTTGAAGTTGAATCAGATATTGTTGATGATGATTTTGATGAACTTTCCAATCAAGAGCTCTATGAACTATTACAGAACTCCGATCAAAAAGAAGCAAACAAGATCCATGTTAACAATCGGAAGCGTTTATTAAGAGTCTTACGATTGATGAAGAGCTCAGGTAAAACGCGAACAAGTATTGTTGAGAGTCAAAAACACGAGCTGTTGTATGATGCGAAGGTGTATTTTCTTACCTATCCTAGGGAAGAGCTCGCTGATAGGATTAACAGGCGGGTTGATATCATGATGGAACAGGGGCTCTTGGATGAAGTGACGAGTGTCTCTAGCCACGGACAACATTTCGACTACCAAGCCTTGAGTGCGATTGGTTATCGTGAGTTTCATGATTATTTCCTGGGAAATAAAACGTTGGAAGAAGTGTTAGAAGATATCAAAAAACATTCCAGGCAGTTTTCGAAGCGTCAAATGACGTGGTTTAGGAATCAAATGCCGGGTTCAATAGTGAATATGAAGGATACGACTCAGGAGACAATGGCACATTCCATAGCTGAGTGGTTGAATAGTGATAAAATGGAAGTGTAAAGGAAGATGACGTATGAAAAAAATAGTAGTCGCAGGCGGTTGCTTCTGGGGAGTCGCTGAGTATTATCGACGCTTGAAGGGCATTGAACACGTGGAAGCGGGTTATGCTCAGGGGTTAACAGAAAATCCTACCTATGAACAAGTGTCGTATACCGATAGTCAGCACGCAGAAGTCGTCATGTTAGAATATAACGAACAAAAGATTTCCTTGATGAAGATCATGGAGCACTTGTTTCGGATGATTGACCCGACCAGCTTGAATAAGCAGGGCAACGATGTTGGTACTCAGTATCGCACCGGTGTCTATTATCTGGATGAGGAAGACAAAGAAATCATTGAGGGCTTTATCAACTTGCAGAGAAAACAGTACGATAAGCCGATTGTGGTTGAGGTTGAAGCTTTGAAGAAGTTCTGGAAGGCTGAAGAGTACCATCAGGAGTACCTGGTGAAACAACCTACAGGCTACTGCCATGTGGACATGAGCTTGATTGAGCCTCATGAAATGAAAGAGAATATCTAAGACGAAAATTAAATCGTCCAGGACAGAGTTAATGGCTGTCCTTTTTCTTTGTATAGGAGATATCAGAAGTCCGGTGTATTAAATGCTAGGTGATTGAATGTTAAAGGTAGAGCGATTAAGTAAGTGGTACGGATACCACAAGGGAATAGAAGATGTCAGTTTTCACTTAAATAAGGGTGAGATCTTGGGAGTGTTAGGACATAACGGCAGTGGTAAGACCACCATGTTCAGGGTTTTGTTATCCCTATTACAACCGACACAGGGTCATTTTGACGTACTAAACATGAAACAAAAGAACCATCGAAGGTTTGGATATATACCGGAAGAACGTTCCATGTATCTGGATATTACAGTTGGTGAACAGATAACTTACTTGGCAAAGTTAAGGAAAATGAAGAAGAAAGAAATAGACATCCAACTAGTAAGATGGCTATCCTTCTTTGAGATGAGCCATGAACGCAATCGGAAGATCAAGGAGCTCTCAAAAGGGAACCAACAGAAAGTTCAGTTTATGTGTGCCGTCATTCATGACCCCGATGTGCTGATTCTCGACGAACCACTCAACGGTCTAGACGGCAGTAACATCGTCCAGATAAAGAAGGCCATCACACTAATGTCACGGCTAGGAAAGATCATCCTGTTATCCTCCCATCAGTATGAGGAGTTGGAGGAGTTCGCTCACCAGGTCATCCTCTTCAGTAAGGGGGATGTCAAAATGAAAGGCGAACTCAATCATCTGAAAGAGGGAGACCCTCGACGCTATGTGACCATTAATAACGATAAGAACCTTAGGCACAAGGAATTTGAAGGTGTCATTACCTGTGGAGCGATGGGTGAGTATTCCCGCTATGTCTTTGAGGATGAAGTGATTGCCCAAGGTTTTTGTCATGCGCTGTTTGAGGAAAACATCAGCAACTACATCCGCCTCGAAACGATCTCACTTCGGGACCTGGTCAAGGAGGCGACCTTATGATTCATTTGATAGGCTTTTCGCTCTCACGTCGATTCAAAAATAAAATGACCTTCTTTCTGATTATTGTCCTATTAATCATCTGTCTCTTTATTGGTTTCTGTGACATCTTGATTGAGGGAATGAAGCCCGATCTGTTTGATCCACTCAAGATAGCACTCAATGTTAGAAACACCGAGTTATTTGAACTTGGGGAAGATTTGGTGATCGAAGAGAAAGCCCAGATCCAAATCAGTGAGAAGGACGATGGTTATGAGATACTCACACAACATGAGCTTGCCCTAGAGGAAGAGCTAGTACTGTTTACGGCGATTGAGACCTATCACCGTAATATAAAGAGCCATGAGCTCAATGAAGAGGTTCTGATCCTGGTGAATGAGATGAGCTATCCAAGAATTGATGTGACTGTCGAGAGTGAGAGTACCAATCGTGATCACGACATGTTGTTTGTGTTCATTACTGGTATCTACTTTATGATGATCGGTTTCGCGGCATTGATCGCTCAGGAAATCGTGGCAGAGAAAACGACGAATATCCTAGAATTAATTGGTATCTCTATTAGCTTGAAAACCCATTACTATTCTAAGATTGTGATAGGTTGGCTGTCCGTACTATTACAGATTGTCATGGGGCTTTGTTTGGCAGGTATCGTTGTTGTGGTTCGCTTCCTGTATGACGATGGTAAGGGACTGATTGCTTTTTTTAAGAAGTTAAATCTAATGACTATTGAACAGGAATCGATTAGTGAAATGGTTAAGATGATATTTGATAACCAAGAAATGATTCAACTGTTGTTACTGAGTCTTGTGTTTTTGTTCATTGGAATCCTCTTTATTCAGATGACACTTGTCCTTTTGACGACTTCAGTGCAGACGATTGAAGAAGCTGGAAGCATTCAGAGTCCGTTCTATATTGTATTATTGGTGCTTTATTATGTGTGTATGTTTCTTAATAATCCTGAGTCCATGACCAATGGACTTGGTTACCTATTTTCCTTTGTTCCTGTGCTTTCTATGATATTTATGCCGTCTCGATTGTTAATTTATGCGCCTGGTACTTTGGAGGTCATTGTGAGTTTTGTTTGTTCACTGATGGCACTGATCGTATTGATCAAATGGGGTGAAAAGCGGTATGTTGAAACTGTGTTAGATTTTTCGAAGAATTCACAAAGTCCACTTCCTAGAGGATAAGAGGTAACTTGTGAAAGTTCTCGAAAGTCGTTGACATTTGTGAAAATTATTACTATAATGTGTTAGAACTAGGAGGAAGTTAAAAATGAAAAAATTAGTTCTTATGTTAATTGCACTAATGTTAGTGTTAACAGGTTGTCAAAATGGTGGTAATGATGCTGCTAGCGATTTAAAAGCTGGTTCATATTCAATTACTAAATTAGCGCCTACAGATGCTACTGCTGATGCTGATGGTAAGATTCAATTTAATACTACTATCGTATCTGTCTTACTTGATGGGGATGTTATCAAAGATGTCCAAATCGATGTAGCACAAAATACAGCAGTCGTTAAGGCTGATGGAACAGTTGAAGTTCCTACTGAATTCCCTACAAAACTTGAAAAGGGAGACGCTTATGGAATGAAAGACGTTTCAGCGAAAATGGGCAATATCGAAGGCGGCGGTGAATGGTACGAACAAGCAGCTGCTCTTGAAGAATACATGATTGGTAAGACTGTTACTGAAGTCCTTGAAATGCCTACAGTTGAAAGAGATGCTTCTCACACTGCAGTACCTGATGTTGAAGAACTTAAGAGTTCTGTAACAATCACTGTTGGTGATTACCTTGAAGCTCTTGAAAAAGCTTCTGAAGTTGCTGTTGCTGTTGAAGGAAATGCTGTTAAATTAGGTACAGGTTCAACTACTGCTATGACAGTTAATGAAGAAGGAAAAGTCCAAACAAACACTACTTATACTCGCGTTGTCTTAGATGCTGATGGAAAAATTCTTGATGCTTTCGTAGACGTAGCACAAAATGATGTCGTAGTTGCTGAAGATGGCACTATTACTGGTGAACCAAGAGATTCTAAATACATCCGTAAAGAAGCTTATGGTATGAAGGAAACTTCTGCTAATATTGGCAATATTGAAGATGGTGGTGAATGGTACGAACAAGCAGATTCATTTGTTGAATACATTAAAGGTTTAACAGTTGCTGAAGTCGTTGCTATTGAACTAGAAGCTGCAGTCCCAACTACTGAAGATTTAACTTCAAAAGTTACAATTCACGTAAGTGACTGGATTACTGCATTCGAAAAAGCTGGCGAAAACGCTAGAGACATCAAATAGAACTAACCTATTAAATAACTAAAAACGCAGGCATTAACGCTTGCGTTTTTTTAGCTCTCTAAGTTTGTTTGATCGTGGAATCGACTTCAGTTTCTCATTATTTTCCTTAAGTACCTTCTCATTGTTACCAGGTACATAGAAAGACATATCTTTAAGTTCATCCGGCAGATATTGGATTCGATGCCAAAGACTTGAATCACCATAGTCATACTTATCTTCTTGGTCCATTGAGACAGGGGTTAATCTTAAGTAATCTGGTGTTTGGTAGGCTGTCTTGTTGACTACATCTAAGGCTTTGTCAATGGCGAGTTCTGCTGATTTCGATTTAGGAGATAGGGCTAGTTCAATGACAATCGCTGAGAGAGGGATTCTTCCTTCAGGTAAGCCTACACGTTTGGCACTCTCAATCGCATTGAGCACTCTACCAGTTAAGGCGGGATTGGCCAAACCGATATCTTCATAGGCAATGACCAACAATCTTCTTTCAATTGATAGTAAATCGCCAGCATTAATGAGCTTCGCTAAATAGTACAGAGCGGCGTCGACATCGGATCCACGGATTGATTTCTGGAAAGCCGATAGTGTGTCATAATAGTGGTCGCCATCTTTGTCGAAGCTCATGTTAATCTTAGGAGCAACCTGTA
>JAAZEC010000069.1 GCA_012512495.1 Erysipelothrix sp. | reverse complement strand
TAGTCAAAAGTGGCAATCTTGATAAGAGAGTCGCCATCATTGGCTCAGGAGCCAGTGGTTTAGCCTGCGCCTCTGACCTAGCCCAATTAGGTTACCAAGTTGACGTCTACGAGAAACAAGCCTACGCGGGAGGGATCGTATCCTATGGGGTCCCCGAGTATCGTTTACCCCATCGCCATGTTCACCAAGAGGTTAACAAGATACAAGACCTTGGAGTGAAGTTTCACTATGAACAAGCATTAGGTCAAAACTTAGAGTTGGAAGAACTCAAGGATAGATATGATGCGGTGTATGTGGCTATTGGGGAAGAGAACATGGTCACACTTGATATTGAAGGTGAAGACTTAGCCCATGTCTATACCTCCTTTGACTACTTAAAGAAGGTCTTCGAAAACAGGATTGATGATTTAATCAACTTCAAGAACGTGGCCGTCGTCGGTGGTGGTAATACTGCCATGGACTGTGCCCGTGCCGCAAGACGATTTGGGGCAGAGGTCACAGTTGTCTATCGTCGACTCTACGAAGATATGCCAGCCTCTGCTTCAGAGATTGAAGAAGCCAGTAAAGAGGGGATTAAGTTCGAATTCCTAGCGAGCCCACTCTCCATTAATAACGAAGCGATTCAACTCATCAAAAGAGAAGTTATCGATCAAAATAACGGTCGTAATGTCACGAAAGAGATAGAGGGCTCTGAGTATTTCCTAGAAGCTGACGCGGTCATATTAGCGCTAGGATCCCAACCCGATATTAATCTTCGACAACGACTCGGCATTGAAACCGATTCGAGAGGTAGAGTTCTTATCAATGAAGACTATCAAACCTCTGTGTCATCCATTTATTCTGGTGGTGACATGGTCATTGGGGCCGATACAGTTGTTAGAGCGATTGATGCCGGGAAGAAGGCTGCCGCTAATATTCATAAGTCGCTACAAGGTTGTTAAAGTATTTTTGGGGGCTGTTAAACAAAAAGCTTTCATTTTGAAAAAGTTATGTTATAATTAGTTAGCTTTATGAGAAGTAAAGCGGACGTGTTGTACAATGTACAACCGCTCAGTGGCTGGTCTAAGTGAGAAATCCACCAGCATTGGCGAGTCTAACAATAAGAAGGAGGTGCAACATGTACGCAGTAATTGAAACCGGTGGTAAACAACTAGTAGTCAAAGTAGGCGAATCAATTTTCGTTGAAAAGCTAGAAGGTGCCGAAGGAGACGAAATCGTTTTTGACAAGGTATTAGTCGTCGGCGGGGATAAGATCCAAGTCGGAACTCCCTATGTCGAAGGAGCAACAGTCAATGCTAAGGTAGAAAAACAAGGCAAAGACCGTAAGATCCAAATCCATAAATGGAAATCAAAAAACGGTTCTTCCCATCGCCGTCAAGGCCATAGACAACCTTACACTAAACTAGTCATCGAAACTATTAACATCTAATGATTAAGGTAAGTGTTGCTTCAAAGAACGATCAAATTATGAGCGTCAAGATTACTGGTCATGCCTTAAGCGCTGATCCTGGTCAAGATTTGGTCTGTGCCGCTGTCTCAGCTATTGGAACAGGCACACTCAACGCTCTCGATTTACTAGCACAAGATGATTATGAGCTAACACTCATCGATACAGAAGAGCCAGTAATCGAAATTAAGACTCAAAGAACAAATGAAAAGGGATCACTCATTATTGAAGTGATGCTGATTCAATTAAAAACAATCCAGGAAATCAATCCTGAGTTTATATCAATTCAAACAAACTAGGAGGTGAAAGAAATGAAATTCACTTTAAATATTCAATTGTTTGCGTCAAAGAAGGGAACCGGTTCAACTAAGAACGGTCGTGATTCCCATTCTAAAAGACTTGGCGCTAAACGTGCAGACGGTCAAACCGTAAGCGCAGGTTCTATCCTCTATCGTCAACGTGGAACTAAGATACATCCAGGGGAAAACGTTGGTAAAGGTAGTGACGATACTTTGTTCGCTAAAGTCGAAGGAGTTGTTCGTTTTGAACGCCTTGGAAGAGATCGTAAGAAAGTTTCAGTATACCCAGCATAGTCTAGTGCTTCCGAAGAGAACTCAGGTTCCATTGGAAGCATTTTTTGTGAAAGGATGATTCGATGTTCGTAGATAAGATAACACTCCAAGCTAAAGCAGGTAATGGCGGCAATGGTATTGTCGCTTTTCGTCGTGAAAAATACGTCCCCTTAGGAGGACCCTCCGGCGGAGATGGTGGTCAAGGAGGTTCCGTTATCTTCGAAGTTGACACCAACAAGTCAACACTATTAGATCTTCGCTACCAACATCACCTGAATGCCCAAAACGGCTTCAACGGCCGTACCAAGAAAATGCACGGGGCCGATGGCGAAGACTACATCGTCCAAGTCCCTCTAGGCACCCTCATTAAAAACAGTGAAAACGGCGAAGTCATCGGTGATTTAGTCGAAATTGGCCAACGCGTCATTGTCGCCCACGGCGGAAAAGGCGGGCGAGGCAACTATCGCTTCACCACCTCAAGAAACAACGCTCCAGACTATGCCGAATTCGGTGAAAGTGGTGAAGAACTCTCCATCACAGTCGAACTCAGAGTCCTCGCCGATGTCGGACTCGTAGGATTCCCATCCGTCGGAAAGAGTACGCTCCTAAGCGTCGTCTCCAAAGCCAAACCAGAAATAGCCGACTATCACTTCACGACACTCACCCCTAATCTAGGGATGGTCGAAGTCGGAGATGGCCGTAGTTTTGTCATGGCCGACCTACCAGGACTCATTGAATTCGCCTCCGAAGGCAAAGGCCTAGGCATTCAATTCCTTCAGCACGTCGAACGTTGTAAGGTACTCATTCATGTCATCGACATGGGCGGTGAAGATCACCGTGATCCCCTCAGCGATTACGAAATCATCAACAATGAGCTCACTGAATACAATCCTGACCTCATGAAAAGACCTATGATCGTCGCAGCCAACAAGATGGACGGAGACAACGCTACAGAGAATCTCAAACGATTCAAAGAAGCCTATCCAGACGTCGAAGTCTTCGAAACAACCACACTAATCAACCAGGGTCTAAAGCCGGTCATCTACCGTGCCGCTGATCTACTCGAAGAACAACGCGAGTTTGACGCAGCTATTAAAGCACCGATCAGTGAAGAAGTCGTCTTCGGCTTTGAAGAAGAGCCAGAAAATGATTTCAGCATCGAGAAGTTGGAAGAAGGGCTATGGCATTTCCGCTCCAGCCGTATCGATCGTCGCTTCAAACAGATTGAATTCACCGACGAACACTCAGCCATGCGCTTCGCTCATACTCTGAAGAAATTCGGGGTCGATGAGTTCATGCGTAATGCCGGAGTTCAAAACGGGGACACCGTAATCTATCAAAATATCCAGTTTACCTTCATTGACTAGTGATTCATGATATAATCATCGTGGTGAGAGCATGATAGCATATCTAAAAGGACGTGTCGTAAGTATCGAGTCCACAATGATTACCTTAGAAACAAACAATATCGGTTACCGGATTCATTTCAGCCAACAGCACAAACTAGCAATTAACGACCAAGTCGTGATTCACACTTTTCTCAACGTTCGAGAAGACGAGATATCACTTTTTGGTTTTTTAAGTTTAGACGACCTCGATCTCTTCAGACGGCTCATCAGCGTCAAAGGCGTCGGACCGAAAATAGCACTCAACATGTTTCTACAAAGTGATAGCGAACGAATTGTCTCGGCCATCGAAGCCGAAGAAGTTAACTACCTCAAGAGCCTACCCGGAATCGGGGCTAAAACAGCCTCCCAGATCGTCCTCGATTTAAAGGGAAAACTCGTCTTATCGACTACTACAAAGGAGCGCTACAGCGAAGCTTTACAAGAAGCACTCTCAGGACTGAAGAATCTTGGCTACAAGCAAAGTGAAATCAACACCATTGAGAAACAGCTTGCTGCTAAAGCCTCAGGTCAGAGCGCAGAACAGCTGGTTCGCCTAGGACTTCAGCTCATCATGAAACAAAAGGGAGGCCATTAAATGACTGATAGAATTCTCAGCAGTGAAATCGATCCCAATGAAATTGAAGAAGAACTAACCCTTCGTCCCAATAGAATGAAAGACTATATCGGTCAAGACGATCTCAAGAAGAACTTAAGCATCTTCATCGAAGCCGCAAGAGCACGTCACGAGACACTCGACCATGTTCTTCTATACGGGCCACCAGGTTTAGGAAAAACAACACTAGCCTATATTTTAGCCAACGAAATGTCCACCAACATACGCGTCACCACCGGTCCCTCCATCGAAAGAAGTGGCGACCTGGCCGCGATTTTAAGCACGCTAGAACCAGGAGACATCCTCTTCATCGACGAGATCCATCGGCTCTCTAAAGTCGTCGAAGAAGTACTCTATCTAGCCATGGAAGACTTCGCCATCGACATCGTCGTCGGCAACGATAATTCATCGCGAGCCCTGCGAATTGATTTACCACCCTTTACACTCGTCGGAGCCACCACACGCGCCGGAGACTTAAGCGCACCCCTAAGGGATCGCTTCGGCATCATCTCCAAGCTGGAATACTACACTCACGAACAACTGGAGACAATTGTCAAAAGATCATCACGAGTACTAAGAACCAACACCAAAGAAGACGCCGTGATAGAAATCGGAAAACGCTCCCGTGGAACCCCACGGATCGCCAACCGGCTCCTCAGAAGAGTCCGGGATTTCGCCCAGGTACTCAACGATAATGTCATCGATATCGACATTACCAAGCAGGCCTTAACACAGCTCAAGGTCGATGAACTAGGCCTCGACGATGTCGATATTCGCTACCTCAGGGGCATCATAGAACGCTTCGATGGCGGACCCGTCGGACTGGATGCTCTTGCATCCTCCATCTCCGAAGAGACCACTACCTTAGAAGATGTCTATGAACCATTTCTGTTGTCCATTGGCTTTATTAACCGAACCCAAAGAGGGCGGATCGCAACACAGAAGGCCTATGACCACTTGAAAATACCACTCATGCAGGATTTGTTTGGCAAGGAATAGTGGTATAATGGTCTAGGAGGAATCACATGAAAATTTGTATCACAGCCGGTGGCACAGGCGGTCATATCTTTCCAGCATTAGCGCTAGCCTCTGAACTATCTGATCGTCAGCACGACATCATTTATATCGGCCATCGCGACCAGATGGAAGCCACCCTTGTCAAAGCCGCTTCCTATCCTTTCTACGGCTTAAGCAACAAAGGTTTAAGCGGTTCAGTCTTCAAAAAAATCAAAGCACTCTACTCTCAATTTGGCGCCATCAAAGAAGCCAAGCAAATACTCAAGAAAGAAAAAGTAGACATGGTCGTATCCTTTGGTGGCTACGTCACTTTTCCCGTCTGTGAAGCCAGCAGGCAACTAGGTATTCCCTTCATTCTACATGAACAGAATGCCTTCGCCGGAAAGGCTAACAAGGCCATCGAAAAACACGCTGCCTCCATCATTATCTGTTACGAGCATGCCAGGCAGTACTTCAGTAACCCTAAAACTGTCTTACTAGGCAATCCTCGCGCTTCCATGGTCAAAGACCAACAGCTTAACGAGAACATTCTCAAAGAGTACGGTTTATCCAACGATAAACCAATCGTCTACTTTGTCATGGGCTCCCTAGGCTCCGAGACAGTCAGCACCCTCATCGCCCAGATGATTAATGAGGTAGACATCAGTGGGCTCAACATCATCATCTCCAGTGGCACTAGAAACTATCATATTTACGAGAATCTACTTAAGAAAGAAGTCGCCGTCTTCCAACACATTGATCAGGTCTCACTGTTACCTCATTGTTCACTCGTGGTCTCCAGGGCAGGAGCGACCTCCATTGCTGAAATCATGGCCTTTGGTGTTCCCTCAATCCTAGTCCCAAGTCCCTATGTGGCCAACAACCACCAGTACTTCAATGCGAAAGCATGCGTCGACCAAGGGGCAGCCCTTATGCTGGAAGAGAAAGATCTAAGCATCGAAAGCTTGTCCCAAATCATCAAGGCCACGCTACACAATCCAGAGCTACTAGCCTCATTAAAGCAAAACACAGCAGTACTAGCCAACACGGATGCCAATGATAGAATAGCCGATCTCGTGGAGGAACTATTATGAGAGATGATCAAATACTTCAGCTGAACCAATATGGCAAGCTCAATCTTCAAGTCCCCATCAGCACCCTAACCACTATCAAGGTCGGTGGCATCGTGGACGGGGTCCTCTATCCCAAGAACGGGATCGCGCTATTTGAAGTGATTCAGTTCTGCCAACAAGAAAAGATAGACTACTTTGTATTTGGTAATGGTTCGAACATTCTCGCCAGTGACGCTTCCTACCACGGACTCATTATTAAACTTACACGCACCCTCAATAACCTCTATCGCCACGAGAACCGTATTGTTGTCGAAGCAGGCTATTCACTGCCATCACTGGCCTACTATGCCATGAAAGAAGGGTACTCCGGGCTCGAATGGGCCGGTGGAATCCCCGGAACTGTCGGCGGCGCTCTCTACATGAATGCCGGGGCCTATAACTCCAGCATCAGCGAAGTCGTCGAAGAGGTGCTAGTCATGAAAGGCGACACCCTTGAATGGCTCAGCGTTAGTGATTGCCAATTTGGCTACCGACATTCTATCTTCCAAGAACATCCCGATTGGATCATTATAGCCGCCCGACTATCGCTTACTCTAAGCGATTCAGAAGCCATCGAAACCATGATGATGGAAAGAAGAGAAAGAAGATTAGCAACGCAGCCCTTAACCCAATATACCTTCGGCTCCTGTTTTAGAAACCTGGACAAACCCAGTTGGCAATATGTCGATGCCCTTGGACTTAGGGGCTATCAGGTGGGCGGGGCACAGGTCTCAGAGATGCACAGCAATTTTATCGTCAATCTCGAAAACGCCACCTTTGAGGATGTCCATAGCATTAT
>JAAZEC010000068.1 GCA_012512495.1 Erysipelothrix sp. | reverse complement strand
AGTAATATACGCAAAGACCCGGAACCTCAGTCCCTCAAATATCTGCTTCAAACTTGTAACCCGTTCCTCTAATAGTCTTCAAATAGCCCCGTCGGTCGCCAAGATTGGCACGAAGCAGCTTAACATGTGTATCCACTGTACGGATATCACCATCGAAATCTTCACCCCAGACAGCATCTAGAATTCTCTCACGAGACAGCACCATATTCCGTTGGCGAACGAAATATAAAAGCAGATCAAACTCCTTCGAAGGTAAGTTGACACGCTCACCATCGACAATGATCAACCGTCCCAACACATCGATTTTCAGTCCATCAAAAAGGTAAAAGTCTTTCTCACTACTCAGCTTACGCAAGGTCACCGCATTGATACGGGCCATCAGCTCCTTGACCGAAAAAGGCTTCGTCATATAGTCATCAACGCCCATTTCAAAGCCATACAGCTTATCCGATTCATCATGGCGCGCCGAAAGCATCACCACCGGAATGTCCTTCATATTTTTAATTCGCCTCGTAGCCACAAAGCCATCCAAATCAGGCATCATAATATCCATAATAATGACATCAAAATCTTCCTCGCGAACCTTCTCAATGGCCTCAAGGCCACTCTTCGCTCCGACACATTCATAACCATAGAATGAAGCATATTCTTTCACTATTTCCAAAATATTGACTTCATCGTCAACGACTAAGATTTTCATAAGCTGCTCCTTTCTAAGACGTCAGGTGTTCAACTCTCTTAATGATATAGTTTCTATTCTTCTGACCTTGACCATCAATTAAATAAACTTGATAAACTTTCAACTGGGACTTAATCACTTCCCAATCATTATTAAAGATGATTGCTTCTATTTTATCATGTTCATCCTCAAGTTCAATAAAGGCCATCAAATCACCCTTCTTACTCCGGATTTCCTTAATCCCCAGCACCATCGCAACGGTCTGTGATCTGTAAATTGAATCATATGCTTTCCGCAACGTGACCGTATTATCTAGTTGGTGCTTGCGCTTCACTTCCAGAATCGGATGGTAATGGAAATAGAACCCTAGTACTTCTTTCTCTTTCTGTGACAATAGGATCTTGTTCTCAGCCACCACCTTCATCAGTGGTTCATTAACCAGTCCAAAGTTCAAGGTCGAATCCACTAAATTCAACGTTTCCTGTTCATTCTTGATCTCAATCTTGATCAGATTCGCATAAGCCAACACATCCTCCAAAGAGGCAATCAGAATGGAACGACTATAACCAAATTCATCACACGCGCCCGCATAAATCAGCGCCTTAAATTGGGCAATGTTAATCCCAATCGTATTCGCATGAGCCACAAAGTCGATAAACGATTCAAAAGGTCCCTTGTGCTCCTGTAGTAACACTAGTTTCCTAGCCGTCGTCTTCCCAATCGAAGCAATGATAGACAGCGGCATCCGAAGACCCTTCTTCTCAATCGTAAAGTTAAGCTGTGAATGATTGACACTCGGACTCAGCAGTTGGATGCCCCGAACCTGACACTCATCCAGATACTCCTTGAGCTTACTCTGAGAACCAATCACGCTCGATAACAGAGACTTATAGAAATTCATGGGGTAATGGGCCTTTAAATAGGCCATCTGATAGGCAATCAGGGCATAGGCCACGGAGTGTGATTTATTAAAGCCATACGCCGCAAAACGATCGACCATCTCAAACAGTTGTTCCGCTAGTTTTTCTGTATAGTGATTATCCAAGCAACCCTGGATGAAATCCGCCTTCAAAGCAGCCATTTCCTGTGGATTCTTCTTACTCATGGCACGCCTTAGTAAATCAGCCTTCCCAAGGGAAAAACCAGCAAACTTCCTCGCCAGCTGCATGATCTGTTCCTGATATATTAAAACACCATGACTCGAAGCTACGATCTCTCTTAAATCCTCATGAAGCAGTTCAATGTTAGCCGGGGTTTCCTTGTTCTGGACATATTGATCCCGAAACCTCATCGGCCCCGGTCTAAACAACGCAATCGTGTCACAAATGTCCATGAACCTTGTCGGGGATACCTTCTTCAACAAGGCCTTCATGCCCTGGGATTCAAGCTGAAAAATACCCACGGTGTGAGCCCTCTGAATCAGTTGATAGGTCAATGGATCATCCAAAGGAATTTGTAGGATCTTGAAAGTCGGCTCTACTTCCTTAATATCACGAACCACATCATCAATAATGGTCAGATTCCTTAGTCCCAAGAAGTCCATCTTGACTAAGCCAATCTCCTCTAAGTAGTTCATCGAATACTGGGTCGTCAAATGCTCACTTTGATCGAGATGAATCGTCGGAATCACTTCATTGAGTGGTTTCCTACTCATTACAATCCCAGCCGCGTGCGTTGATTTATTACGAGGTAGTCCCTCAATACGGCACGCCATGTCAAAGATCTTCTTCGCCAGCTTGTCTTCCTTCAAGAGATAGTTCAAGGACTTCGACTCTTTCAAAGAATCACTCAGCGTCGCATTCAGCTGTGAAGACAAACTCTTCAAGAGCTTATTAATCGTCTCTATTGGTGCGTTATACGCCTTACCAACATCACGAATGACTTGTTTCTGGGCCAATGTCCCAAAGGTAATGATATGGGCGATATGGTCCTTGCCATACTTATCAATGACATAGTCAATCACCTCGTCCCTGCGATTATCGGGGAAGTCGGTATCGATATCCGGCATGGAGCTACGCTCAGGGTTAAGGAATCGTTCAAAGTACAGATCATACTCGATCGGGTCCACATGCGTGATGCCCAAACAGTAAGCGACCAACGAACCCGCCGCCGAACCCCTACCTGGACCCACATAAATCTGTTGCTTCGTAGCATACAGAATAAAATCATAGACAATCAAAAAATAGTCCACATAATTCATGTGGATGATGGTCTCCACTTCATACTTTAAGCGCTCACGATACTCCATTGGTATTGGTTTATTGTTGAAACGTTTCACAAGACCAGCCTGGGTCAGTTCACGGAAATAGACATCCGAAGAGACCCTTTGATTGTTCTCATAGATTGGCAGCTCGGTCTTGATCTCAGAGAGGTCGACATGGCAACGATCGGCAATTCGATCGCTCTCAGCACACAAAGACTCACCATAGAGTTCTTCCATTTCTTGACGCGTCAACAGGTGCCTAAAAGGTTGGTTGATGAGAGTCATATTATCGTATTTCAGGTTTTTATCAATCGCCCGCAGCATTCGGTAGGCCTCTTCGTCCTTGGCATCCGCGTAATACACTTTCGGGAAGGCCACGGCAGGTATTGACAACTGTTGGCACAAAGCTACGAGCTTGGCGTTCTTATTCGCAAACAGCGGACTCTGTTGCATCGAAATACCACAGACATAGTCTCTAAACAGCTGTTGTCTTTCAAACAGGATCTCCTGGATTGCCTTCATGTCTTCCTGTAACAAAGGGGCTTCCAGGATACCCTGTTCACTATGTTGAATCACGACACAATGAGTCGATAACTTCACGACATCATTCAATGAAATTGACTTCTGATCGTTAATGAGTGAGGACAGCGCAATGAGCTGTTGGTAGCCCTCAATATTCTTGGCTAACAAGGTTAAGCGATCGTCCTCTAGTTCCACCTCAAGTCCATAAATGGGCTTCAAGCCATACTTTTTTGTCGCTTTCTGGAAGGCCTTCGCACCAAAAAGAACGCCAACATCACTAAGGGCAAGCTGTGTAAAACCACGGGCTTTCGTTAGTGAGGCTAGCGCTTCAACGGACAAAGTAGATTGTAAGAGCGAATAGCTCGAGCGCATTGCTAGATGGGTAGCCATGGCTCTATTATAACACTTTTAGACTAATTCGAATTGACTTTGGTACAGATTGTAATAGAAACCAGCTTGTTTCATGAGTTGCTCATGATTGCCAACTTCCACGATGTCCCCTTGATCCATCACAATAATGAGATCCGAGTTCTTAATAGTCGACAAACGGTGGGCAATGACGAAGGTCGTCCGCCCTTCCATCAAGGTATCCATCGCCTTTTGAATCAGCACCTCACTACGGGTATCCACCCATGAGGTCGCCTCATCCAGAATAATCATAGGAGCATCTTCCAAGATGGCACGCGTAATCGTAAGAAGCTGTTTCTGACCGGCCGAAATGTTGGATTCCTCGTCCAAGATCATGTCATAGCTATGAGGCAGTGATTCAATGAAGTGAGCCACATTGACCTTCTCAGCGGCCGCTTTCACCTCTTCTAGGGTCAGTTCTTCATTACCATATCTTAGGTTCTCGAAGATACTACCTTTGAACAACCACGTATCCTGTAGCACCATGCCAAAGAGCGAAGCAATTTGTTGGCGCGTCAAATCATGAATGGAGATACCATCAAAGAGAATGTCCCCACCATCGATCTCATAGAACTTCATGAGTAGGTTGACGAGTGTGGTCTTACCCGCACCGGTAGGCCCAACAATCGCAATCTTCTGTCCAGCCCTTACAGCCGCACTGAAGCCATTGATGATTCTCTTATCCGGATGGTAACCAAAGGAGACGTTCTCAAAGATAATGTTCCCTTGGATGCCAGACAGGTCATGAATGGTCTCTGTTTCAACGCTCATTTCATCTTCTTCCAAGAAGAGATGGACCCTCTCGGCGGCCGCGACGGCCGACTGAAGTGAGGTCATTGATTGAGCAATCTGGCTCATTGGACCCTGTAATCTTCTAACGTATTGAATCATGGACTGGATGCCACCGATCATGATTTTACCCTCAAGGGCGAGAAGCCCACCAACGACGGCGATTCCGACATAGGTCAGATTGTTAATCAGTGAAGTAATTGGCATCATGAGTCCTGAGAAGAACTGTGATTTCCAGATGGCTTGTCCTAAGCGATTATTGAGCCCATTGAACTTATCCTGTAATTGGGGATGGCCATTGTTGACCTTAATGACTTGGTGACCACTGAAGACCTCTTCAATATGGCCATTGATATCCCCTAATGCTTCTTGGTTTTCCTTGAAATAGCCTTGGGTCTTGCCCATAATCAGCATAATCAATACAGCACTCACGGGAATTCCAATCAACGCTATCAAGGTCATCTGCCAGGAGATGGTAAACATCATGATGATGATTCCAAGAATGGTCGTGATCGAGGACATAAGCTGAGGTAGTGATTGGTTCAGGCTAGTCGCTACCAAATCAACATCGTTGGTGATGATAGAGAGCATATTGCCATGAAGCTGAGAATCAAAGTAGCTCAGGGGCAAGCGGTTCACTTTCTGTGAGAGCTGGGTACGATAGCTACGGGTAATCTTCTGGGCGACATCACTCATAATGAAGCCTTGAATAAAGTTGAAGAGTAATGACAACAAGTACAGTACCAACAGAATGATGGCTAATCTGCCAATGGCAGCCAGGTCGATGGACATGTCAAACTTTTGAGTCAGGACATCGAAGGAAATACCCTTCTGGATTTCATTGGTCATTTCCCCTTGGATCTTAGGACTGACAATCGAGAAGATAGCGCCTAACATGGCGAACACCAAAGCAATCACAATGGTCGCGTGATAAGGTTTCAGGTATTTAAAAAGCTTCTTTAAACTCTGGTTAAAGTCTTTGGCCTTTTCGACAGCCATCGGACTGTGCGGACCGGCAGGCCGCGCTTGATTACGCTTTTCCATATTCTAATTCCTCGACTGATAGTTGTGAACTGGCGATTTCTTGGTAGACACTGGATGTTTTGAGTAGCTCATGATGTGTTCCGTACCCGACCACATGGCCCTTATCGAGCACAATAATCTTGTCGGCATTCAAAATAGTGCCCACACGCTGTGCCACGATGAAGGTAATGGATTGCTTGGTAACTTTGGAGAGTGCTGACCTTAACTTCTTATCGGTCTGGAAATCCAGCGCGGAGAATGAGTCATCAAAAATGAAGATCTTTGGTTTTTTAACGATGGCTCTGGCGATGCTGAGGCGTTGTTTCTGGCCACCCGACACGTTAGTCGCGTCCTGAGTAATCGGTGAATCAAGGCCCAACTCGAGCTTGTCGACGAACTCGCTCGCTTGAGCGATGTCTAAGGCTTCCTTCATTTCTGAATCACTCGCACCAGGATTTCCTAATTGTAGGTTGCTACGAATGGTTCCCGAGAAGAGTACACCCTTCTGAGGGACATAGCCAATCAAGTCATAGAGAGACTCGAGGCTCAAGTCCCTGATATCCTGTTGATTGATGGTAATTGAGCCCGAACTGACATCAAAGAAACGGGTCACTAGATTAATCAGGGTTGATTTACCCGAACCGGTTGAACCGATAAAGGCGACAATTTCACCTTCTTTGGCAGTAAAAGAAATATCGCTGAGCACGTTCTCATCAGCATGTGGGTATCTGAAATCAACTTGATTGAAGGCTAACTCGACGTCACTTTGTTCATCGATAGTGAGTGTTTGAGGACCTGACACGATACTGACTTCTGTTTCTAACACTTCATTGATCCGCTTGGCACTGACTTCAGCCCGCGGTACCATAATGAACATCATGGATAGGATCATGAAACTGGTCACGATCATGACACCATAGGTCAAGAATTGGATTTGGATGCTCATGCCCTCTAGTGGGTTGGCTCCTAGGTTCTGATTATTGATCAGAATAGCGGAGATCCAGACAATGGCGAGCGATAGTGTATTCATGACGAAGAACATGACAGGCATGATGAGTGACATGACGCGATTGACAAAGAGGTTATTCTTTAATAGTTTTTCGTTGACGTCTTCGAATTTAGATTCCTGATAGTTTTGAGCATTGAAGGCGCGCACGACGCGTAGTCCTGTTAAATTTTCACGAGCGACCAGATTAAGGGCATCAATGAGTTCCTGAATCAGCTTAAAGCGAGGAATGACGAACACGAAAGCTAGACCAATACCGACCACAATTACGACGACGGCGACGACGACCGCGAGGGTTAGCGTCCCGTTGAGTGATTGAATCTTAACGATGGCATTGTAGGCAGTGATGGGTGCGGTAATGAGCATTCGTAGCATCATAATGACCAGCATCTGTACCTGCATGATGTCGTTAGTGGAACGGTTGATCAGGGATGGGGTCGAGAAATCGCTCATTTCCTTAAGTGAGAAGTGGGAGACTTTTTTGACGAGCTTATCCCTTAGGACTAGTGAGTAACCGGCACCGATT
>JAAZEC010000067.1 GCA_012512495.1 Erysipelothrix sp. | reverse complement strand
GACCGCTTGATTGTCATGTATGATGGCAAGATTTCCGGTTATTTTGATAATTTGGACAATCTAAGTGAAGAGGAACTTGGTTATTACATGTTGGGTCTCAAACAAATGAGTCCCGAAGAGATTGAGAAGGTGACCCAATGAGTAAAATACTTAAGAAAGATCGAAAACAATACGAAGTGCGCGACAAGGTTCAACAGATTGAACGTCAATTTGAAGTCCTGCGCACGGTCTTAGCGATTGCGATCGCGATGGTCATCGTCCTGGTGATTATTGCGTTTGTCTCAAGCGAACCTTTGACTGCCATTCGTACCTTGTTGATTGGTCCACTTACTAATATGAGGCAATTGGGTAATGTCATTACCCTCATGATTCCACTCACCTTTACCGGTCTAGCCCTAACGGTCGTCTTTAAGTCCAAGCGTTTCAACTTGGCTTCGGACAGTGCCTTCTATCTAGGAAGTTTAATCGCAGCCTATGTCGGTATCTTCAGTACCTTGCCACCGTTGGTGACGATTATCATCGCTCTCGTGGGCGGTGCCGTTGGTGGCTTCATTCTCGGATGGATCCCAGCGATCCTGAACCGAAAATTCGGTGCCGGTGAACTGGTCACTTCCTTGATGTTAAACTATATTACCGGATTCTTTGTCCTCTATGTATTTAATAACGTTATTCGTAACCCTCAACAGAACTCACTCATGTCCTATCCACTTCCTGAGGGTGTCAATCTTGGCAATTTCTTCAACCTAGGAATCACTAAGGTTCACTGGGGTCTACTCATTGCGCTGATTGTTGTCCTCATTGCCTACCTGGTCGTCTATAAAACCAAGTGGGGCTATGCGCTTAGGACGACTGGTTTAAATGAAAAATTTGCACACTATACAGGCTTAAATACGGCTAAGATCGTCCTGCTCGCACAAGTCATTGGTACGGGTATCGCGGGTCTTGGGGGTGCTGTCGAAATGTTAGGCAACCACAAGACCTTCAGATGGACCGCTTCACCTGGCTATGGATTCGATGGTGTTATCATTGCGACACTGGCCAGAAATAACCCGGTGTTTATTCCGGTCGCTGCGTTTTTCCTTGCTTATATCCGTATCGGTGCCGATATGGTAAACTTCGCTAGTGATGTTCCGGCTGAAATCATTTCGGTCGTTCAGGCGACCATCATCCTACTGATTGCGGCGCAATCATTCCTAGGAAAGTGGAAACAACGACGTATTGTCCAAGCTACTATGGAAACACAGATAGAGGAGGCTTAACCGATGGAAATTCTATCCCTATTTTCAAATCCTGATTTCTGGTTTGGAGTCATTAGATCGACTACACCGATTCTTTTCGCGGCGATTGCTGCTTTACTAGCGGCTCGTGCTGGGATTGTGAACATGGCTATTGAAGGTATCATGCTGTTTGCGGCTTTGTTTGCGGTCATTGGTGCCTGGTTGAGCGGTTCCGCTCTAGTGGGTATCCTCGTGGCTGTGTTGACAGGTATTGGTATTACTTTATTCCTTGCTTATTTCAAGATTAAAATGAAGGCCGACGAAATCATGGCGGCCATCGCACTAAACCTGTTGGCTAATGGTGGGACGATCTTTATTCTCTACTTGGTCTCAGGTGATAAGGGGACTTCTTCTTCCTTGAATAGTCCTTCACTTAGTCCGATTCATATTCCATTCATCGAGAACATTCCCTTTATTGGGCCGATTGTTTCGGGTCACAGTTTCTTGGTCTACCTTGCTTTCGTGTCCGTAATTGTCGTGAACTACCTGCTCTTTAAGACGCCTTTAGGTCTTAGGATCCGTTCCGTTGGTGGCAATGCTCACGCGGCAGAATCGGTGGGTGTCTCCGTTGAGAAGACCCAGTATATTGCTATGGCTTTATCGGGTGTGTTTGCCGGATTGGCCGGAGCTTACATGTCGATGACTTATTTGACAATCTTTACGAAGGGCATGGTTGCTGGTCGTGGTTATATTGCCTTGGCGGCTTCCAATGTCGGTGGTAGGGCTCCTATTGGGGCAATGTTTGCGAGTCTGCTCTTTGGTTTCTTTGATTCCTTGGGTAATAATTTGCAAAGATATGCGATTCCACCAGAATTCATCTACATGATTCCTTATATTGCGACTATTGTGATGTACACTTACTTCTCATACCGTCGTATTACCTTAAAGAAGCGTAGAAAAGCAGCAATCGCGAAACTTCAATTAGAACAGAACGGTCATTAGAGGATGAGACATAAATATTCTGGTGCAATTGCGCTGAGTTACGTGACGATGTTTTTCGAGGGCGCACTCAACGTTGTTCTAGTTGCCTTCATGATGACCTTGGCCACCAGCTTTGGCAAGGACAGCGGTGAGATTGCACTGTTAGTTTCCTTAAAATCGGTTGGAACGATGTTCACGCTGTACGCAGCGGGGCATCTCTCCGACAAGTTTGGAAGGAAGGGCATCATGCTAATTGGGCTCATGTTCTTTGTTGTGTTTCTGTTGGGCTTTGCCTTTGTTGATTCCTACCCACTACTACTGATTGTGTCAGTGCTGGGCGGTATTGGTCATGGTCTGATGGACTCCCCTGGCATTACCATTTTGTTTGATGCCGTTGAGGGTAACACGGGTCCTTCCATGAGCCTGGTACAAGTGTTCTTTGCCGGTGGTGGAGTGCTTGCGACGTTGATGGGGTCACTCTTCATTTCACAAGGTTACCCTTATCAGTACTTTTTCATACTATTCCTTGCTCTAGCGTTGGTGGTGTTGGTGATGATTCTTACAGTCAATTTCCCACCGGTCAGAAACGCTGAGCCAGAGTTTAAGACGACCAAGACCAACAGTTACAATCCAACCTTGGCGATGGCGGTCTTACTCCTTTGTATCTTGTTTAGTGCAACCTTCCAATCCAGCATGTCCACATGGACTCCAACCTTTGCTATGACGGTTAAGAACTTTAGTGAAGCTCAGAGTGTTTCATTATTGTCTGTCTATCAAATTGGCTCAGTGTCTGGGGCCTTTGCTTTGGCCTATCTATTAAAGAAGTATAAAACAACACTGTTCATGATTATGAATCCATTTGTCGCGAGTCTGTTTGTCGTGGTGATGTTACTAGCAAATAGTCCCTATTTGACCATCATTGCTTTACTTGGTGTTGGTTTCTTCCAAGGCGTGTACTTCTCCCTCTGCATCAACATGGGTGGTTTACTCTATCCTAGAAATGCGGGAGCGGCTACGGGTGCGATTGGGACCATTAATATGCTGGGCTTTAGTGTTATGATTACTCTTTCGGGGTGGTTTGTTGCCAACATTGGCGTTTATGAACTCATGGTTGTCGTGGCCGTCGTTGGCGTCCTACTTTCGATCACCGCCTATTGTTTTAAAAGGATTTATGTTCATCTTAGAGAGAGGTCAGTATGAGAAAACTAATTATTGATTGTGATCCGGGGATCGATGATGCGTTCGCTATTGCGAGTGCTTACTTAGACCCGGAGTTTGAAATACTCGCGATCCATACCGTCGCTGGTAATGTAGATATTGAAAATACGACACATAATGCACGGGCTCTAGCCCATGTGCTTGGATATAAAGGTTCGATCAATCGTGGGGCGAAGGCTCCCTTGATCTATGAACCATTTAGCGCGGCCGAAGTCCATGGTAACAATGGGTTTGGCGGCTATCAGCTTACAGAGCTTGCTCCGTTGAGTGAAGAATCAGCTTTTGATTCCGCTCGCAGAATCCTTTTAGAGAACGATAAGATCACCTATGTGGCTTTGGGTCCGCTGACCAATTTGGCGATCCTTATCAAAGCTCATCCCGAACTCATCCATAAGATTGAAGTGATTTCACTGATGGGTGGTGGTATCAAAGGTGGTAACACGACGTTGGCCGGTGAGTTCAACTTCTATGCGGATCCACACGCTGCCCACATTGTGTTTGAGAGCGGCATTCCACTGATCATGGCTGGTCTGGATGTGACCGAGAAAGCTTACATCACTACGGAGGATATCAATGAAATCAAAACAAATGGTAGACAGTTAGGTGAGCTTCTTTATGAAATCTCGAAAGTGTCATTCAAGTTTTCGAAGGAGATTCTGGGACATGAGCGGGTTCACTTGCACGATGTCATGTCGGTATTGGCATTGAGCCATCCTGACCTCTTTGTAACAAAGGACTTCCATATGAGAATTTCGACCGATGATAATTTCATGCGGGGAATGTCCATGGCTGATCGACGTCCACGCTCTCAGGAGAAGCCTAATGTCACCGTGTTGACTGAGATCGATCGTGATAAGTTCCGTCAACTTCTACTAACTAGATTTACTATAGGAGGACACTAACATGGTAAAAACACCAATTATTCTGGATTGTGATCCAGGCATCGATGATGTCTTAGCCATTGTGCTCGCTATGGCCAAGGATAACCTAGATATCAAGGCCATTACCACGGTCTGTGGGAATGTGAGTGGAGAGAAAACGTCACGGAATGCCGGCTTATTGTTGAACGCTTTAGGTAGTGACATTCCTTTGGTCCAAGGCTCCAACATCCCCTTGGTCAAAACACATGTCAGTGCCGGGGTTCATGGCAGTGATGGCTTGGGTGATATGTCTCACCGTCTAGCTGATGTTCCCTATGAACACCGTTCAGCTAAGAGTGCGGTCGAACTGATGGCAGAGATATTAACGGATTCAAAGGAACCAGTGACCATCGTCGCGGTCGGACCTTTGACCAATGTCGCACTACTGCTACATGCGTTTCCACATCTGAAACCTAAGATCAAACAGATCTCGATCATGGGTGGTGGTATTGAACTAGGGAATAAAACCCCACATGCGGAATTTAATATTTACGTTGATCCCGAGGCTTGCCATATCGTCTTGAATAGTGGGGTAGAAATCGTTCTCGCTACCTTGAATGCGACCTTGCAGGCTCGACTCCTCAAGAGTGACATGGATAAATTCAGCTTTGTTTCTAGCGAAATGACGACGTTTATTCATGACATCATGTGGCGCTATGCTTCACTGGATTCTGCGCTTCACGATCCGGTGGCGATCTTATGGGTGAGTAATCCCGAGCTGTTTGAGACCGAAGCTGTTCATCTTCAGGTGGTAACATCGGATGATGATAGGCGTGGTGAAACCTACGTTGTGCCTAATGAACTTCCTAATGTGAGGGTCATTACGAAGGTTCATCGCGAAAGAGTCATTGACGAGATTGCGGAATCATTCAAGACTTTCAACGTCTAACAAATGTACAAATAAATCAGCTCTGATCTAATCAGGCTGATTTTTATCTTGGTCTGTCATAAAAACTAAAGAGTTATCATAGGAAATATGACAGTGTAAGCAATAATAGATATGATAAGGAGGGGAACCGATGAAACACACGCTACGAGAGAACTTTAAGAACCTGAGGAATAAGGTTGGGATTAGCCAAAGCCAGTTAGCTGATTTTTTGAATCTGGATCAAAGCCTTATTAGTAAGTTTGAAAAAGGAGAACGATCTTTGGAAGTGAGTGCTTTAGAGAGATCTTGTGCGCTCTTTGGTTGTACATT
>JAAZEC010000066.1 GCA_012512495.1 Erysipelothrix sp. | reverse complement strand
TAAAACAAGAGACTGTCTATTGAATGTCACTAAATACGCCATCAGATACACGCTGACAGTATTCTGTAACGACAATAATTGATTGAACATACCTTTGAATTGATTCCAACTCTTTATTAGATATTTAGGCTTTATCCCTGAACCATAGCAAACGAAGACCATTAAGAATGACAAGAATGGTAGAGCCTTCATGGAAAACGACCCCTAATGGTAAGGTGATAGACTGGGCGAAGTTGAAAACTACGAGGATAAACAACACACTCATCGAGAAGATAATGTTCTGCTTGATAATGTTTTGAGCCTGTCTGGCAACCTGAAGCAGTGACACCGCATTAGATAGCTTGTTATTCATAAAGACGATATCAGACGTCTCCAAAGCGATATCGCTCGCCTGACCCATAGCAATTCCGACATCTGCGCTGGCAAGTGAAGGCGCATCATTAATGCCATCCCCAATCATCGTGACACAACGGTACTCCTTCTTCAATTTCTCTATGATGGCAGCCTTATCCTGTGGTAACAAGTCCGTATAGACTTCATCAAAAGAGAGCTCTGTGCTGAGTGATTGGACACTTTGCGCATGATCACCCGTTAATAGGATGGTACGAATATTCATATCCTTAAGCTTACGAAGGGTGCTACTCGCATCCTCCCTGATTGTATCCTGTAAGTAAAAGTAGGCTAACAGTTCGTTTTGATAAATGACTTTAACCATCGAACTACCCTTATTTTCTTCGATCTTGACCAAAGCTTTATCAAAGGCAAAGTTACCAATTTTCCAATCTTCATAAGTAACACCTTTACCCGCAATCTCACTAATCTCAACCTCAATGAAATCACTGACCCTTGGCTTCAAGTACTCGACAATGACTTCCGCCAGAGGATGGGTTGATTGGCTCTCCATGGCATAGACCCTATTAATAAGCTGTTGTTGATCAATAGCATCACTCATTACAAAATGGTGTACCACCGGCATTCCCTTTGTGATGGTTCCCGTTTTATCAAATACCATGACCTCGCTCTTAGCCACCAATTCCAAAGCCTTCGAACCTTTAATCAAGACCCCGTGCTGACCACCCCACGACATCGCCGATAACATTCCAGGCGCAATGGAGGCCACCAAAGCACAGGGTGAAGCGACCACGAGAAAGACAATGCCACGATAGACGGATAAGAAAATCATAATCATTGCAGCAATCACTAGCACGACATAGACATAATAAGCCTCGAATTTCTCAATAGCCGATTGCCTCAAAGTCTTATTGTTCTTGGCCTCTTCGACAAATGAGATCATTTTAGAAACCAAGAAATCTTGGGGATCCTTTTTCACCTCGACATGAATAACGCCTTCGACATTCATCGTGCCTGCGAATATCTCATCGCCCACCTTCTTGAACACGGGTTCAAATTCTCCAGTGATAGTCGCTTGATTAATATGTGTGGAACCAAACACGACCATACCATCGGCGGCCACTTGTTGACCAACTGGTACTCTGATAAGATCGCCCACCTTCAATGATTTCGCATCAACCACTTTCTGTTGGTTCCCATTCAAGAGAATCGCGGTCTCGGGAGCGAGTGTTAACAGTGAAGTCAGCGTGGTCTGCGCCTTATTCATTGAGTATTCTTCAAGTATGCCACTGAATGAGAAAATAAGAATCAGGATAACACCCTCTGAGTAATAGCCAATCCAGGCAGCACCAATCGCCGCGAGGATCATTAAGAATTCGACATTCAACGACTTATCTCTAAGTGTTAAACGAATACCTTCCATCGCTTTTTCGTATGCTCCAATAGCATAGGCAAGTAGCCACATTAGTTTATTGTCAATGTTAAATACCATCATCACAACGACCATGATGAGTGAAATAACAAATAGGACAATACTTCGTTTTAGGTCTTTACTCATAGGGTTACCTCGCTTGATAGTGATAATGATTATCACAATCTTATAGTAACCTAAACAGTTATAAATTTCAAGTTAAAATAAAAAGAGCTTACTCTTATTTGAGCAAGCCCCATAAATTTCTTAGATTCTTCTCTTCAAGCACCGAATAGTCAATCGGATGTTCAACCAGATATTCCTTCGCCTGATTGATGACCTCGGGACCCTTACCGACTTCAAACATCAGTTTGGTCTCAACAGGAAAGTTGACATGAATATCAGTATCCTTCAAAGAGATCTTCTCCAAGTGAAACATCATGATATAGACGGACCGGAAAGCCACATCCAACATCGAATACTCTTTCACCTCATCATCGGCGTACATGGTCGTTACCGAGACCACCTTCTTAATCTTGTTCCTGTTAAAGACTTCACCTGGTGAGTTAAGACGCACTCCACCATCGATCAGCCTCAAATCCTCTAGCTCGACCGACTGAAACACAAGTGGGAAGGCACAGGAAGCGGCCACTGCTTTCGATAATTCAATGTCCCCTTCATAGAAACGACAATTCTCACCAACGTTAGTGAAGTACTCCTTCTTGTTACTGAAGAGAATGATATCGCCCGAATTGAGTTCGGTCGTAACAATACATAGGGGCATCTCGACCTCTGATAACATGGTGATACCAAGCTCATCGAAGATATTCTTCACAAAGCCCTCAAAGTTACCTTGTTCAATGAGTCCATCGGAGCGATTCTTAACGAAAGGGAGAACCCTCAATGTTGGCTTCAATAGAATCTTTTCTTTTTTGAACAATCTCTCAATCTCTAACAGTTTCATCTCAAAATCGAGACCACGAAACCCTACCGCGTAGAGTGATGCGAGGACGGAACCCATGGAGGTACCGGCGACCGCCTTGATTGGCACCTGGTGGCGTTCAAGATCCTGAGTGAGTGCCACGTGAGCGAACGACTTGAGTCCCCCTCCAGCAAAACTTAATCCAACTTCAATCATAGTTATCGACCTTTCTTCTCTTTCAATATTATACAACAAAAAACATGAGACGATGGGTGACTCATGCTTATGGTGTCTCAGAACTAATATTCGTTAACAGTAGGAAGGTTAGTTAATGTTAATACCAATGAATATCGTCTTCTTGACTATCGATATAGTAGCATTACTACTTGAATAGAACAATTAAAACGATTTTATATTTGAAAAAACATTGGTCCCTACGTATAATAGGACCATTGGGGTGAAACTATGAACTCGTTTGAACTGCTAATAATCTCACTACTCGCATTAAGCATTCTCCTTCTGGTGATTGTGATCGTCTTATTAAGGAAAAACACAGCGTCACGAGATTTCAGGCTAGCCATGAAGTCTCAACAGGTGGAAGCCATTCAACTTGCGAACAAGCAACACAATGAACTCATTGACCGAATGGACAGCCGTCTGGACAGTTCTCTGGATCAGACCATCAATCAATTGAATCAATTAACCACTCACTTACAGACTCAAAGAGAACAGTTAACTAGAAACGCGAATGACCTCCTTACCTTGGTCAATGAGCTGAACCACAAGAACTTCGTGGAACTTAGCGAACAGTTAGCGAGTAAGCTGAACATGATCGATAACAAGGTCATGTTGAATCTGGAAGAAGGCTTCAAGAAGAGCAATGCGACGTTCAATCAGGTGCTTGAGCGCTTAGTGAAGATCAATGAGGCTCAATCAAAGATCGATGACTTATCCGTTGATATCAACTCACTTCAGTCCGTCCTATCCAATAAGCAATCACGTGGTTTATTTGGTGAGATTCAATTGAATAACATCCTTAATAGTATCTTTGGGGAGCCCAACGAGAAAACCTATCAACTCCAGTATTCCTTCTCCAATGGCCTCCGTAGCGATGCCGTGGTATTCGCACCTGATCCCTTGGGAACGATCGCGATTGATTCAAAGTTCCCACTCGATAACTACCGGCGTTTATCCGACTTAGAGCGCGATGAGAACAGTAGGCAACTAGCGGCCAAGACCTTCGTCACTGACGTCAAGAAACATATTGATGATATCTCCAGAAAGTACATCATCCAAGACGAAACTAGTGACCAAGCCCTCCTGTTTATTCCGGCAGAAGCTGTGTACTCCTATATCCATGCGTACCAGAGCGAACTCGTATCGTATGCGAATGCGAAAAGGGTTTGGCTCGTTTCACCCACGACCTTGATGGCGACTCTGACGACTATTCAAACAATCCTGAGAAACCTTGAGCGTAATAAGTATACTCAGGAAATCCATCGTCACTTACGGGCATTACAGATTGAGTTTGATCGCTATCAGAAGCGGTGGAACGAATTAAGCAGGCATTTCGAGCTTTTAGGCAAGGACGTGAAAGACATCCATGTTACGAGTCAGAAAATATCGAGCACTTTTGATAAGATAAATACTGTTGAAATACAGACGGAGGATATAAATGACTAAACTCGAACGCTTCAATATGGTTCTAGCTCAGGATCTAAATGATAAGAAGACCCTATATGGTGGAATTCTATTAGCTGAAATGGATTCCGTAGGTGGATTCTGTGCCATGGGCTTTGTTGATTCGCAAGTTGTGACTGTGGGGGTCAACTTCATGAACTTCTTTGTGCCTTTAAAAGAGAATGACACGTATGTGACTTCGGCGATGGTGTCAGGTGTTGGCACAACTTCTATCGAAGTCTATTGCCAGGTCCACAAGGCCAACATCAAGATGGAGAAGGAAGTCCTGGTGGCCGATGGATTCTATACCTTTGTGCCGATAAAGAAAATTGATCTCCCTGCTCTTGTGATAACGAGCGAGGAAGACCAATTGATTGTCGATGGGTATCAACAAAGAAAACAGCTAGTAACAAAACAAAAGTTAGGCAATGCCTAACTTTTTATATACTCTATTTCTCTAAATCAGCTAAAATTTCTCTTAAGACTGGCATATCGAAGACTTCGTATTTCTTAATGAAATTAGCGATAGCTTCTTCACTATGGTACTCAGTGTCAAGAACCAAGTTATGTGCTGGTAAGTGGCTAACATTCGCAACCTTAATATCGATAATGACCGGTACATCTAGTGTCTTAGCTTCTTTAATAGCCTCAACTAATTGGTCATAGTTCTCAACATGGTAGCCAACACCGCCCATTGCTTCAGCAAACTTCGCATAGTCCGCATAAGGTAGGTCGACCCCGAAGGTTTCCTTGTTTTCAGTTTCCTGTGCAACTTGAATGAAGCCATAAGACTCATTAGCAAGCACTAGGTTGATGATAGGCAACTTGTAACGGACTTGTGTCATGTACTCCTGCATCATCATGGCCATCGCACCATCACCGGATAGTGTGAACACTTCTCGATCTGGGTAGCTTAACTTAGCAGCAATACCACCTGGTAAGCCAATACCCATGGTAGCGAACGTACCCGAAGTGGTGACTTGTTGTTTACCTGTAAACATTAGCTCACGGCTCGATAGAATAACGTTGTTACCAACATCGATGATGAAGATAGCGTCATCGTTTGCGAGCTCATTAAGAGCCTTCATGACTGGTTCTGGGCGCATTGGAACAGCGTCTGAATTTTCAAACGTTTGAATCCAGTTCAACCAGTTCTTACGGTTGATTTGGTTGGCTTTGAGCCAGTTGTTTGGAGGGATTGCTTCGCCTGCATTAATCAGGTCGCGCATAACTGCTTTCGAATCACCTAGTATACCTAGAGTTGAAGGCAGACGCTTACCTAAGGCAACTGGATCCGTGTTGATTTGAACGGATTTAACGCTTTGATTGAAGTAGTCTCTTCCGAATGGATATTCAGCTCCAACCATGATAATAAGGTCTGTCTTTTCAATGGCTTCCATCGATGATTTTGAACCTAAACGACCTAGTTGACCTAAGAAGTTAGGGTGAGCATCGTCCATCGCTCCCTTTCCTAAGAAAGTTAACATTACAGGAATGGAATACTTTTCTGATAGTTCACGTAATTCCTCACGTGCATGATGAGTTCCACGACCAGCAAAGATAACTGGACGCTTAGCTTCCTTGATAAGTTCTAATGTTTTAGTAATGTCTTGTGGGCGGTGTAATGGATAGGTCATTTCATAAGCGTGTGCGCTTGAAACGTAAGTATCTTCAATTTCCGCATAGCCAATATCGACTGGAACGTGTACCACAGCAACCCCACGATCACGATAAGCCGTACGGATGGCTTGGTCAATCACGCGTGGTAATTCAATTGGGTTGAGTACCATTCTATTGTAAACAGCGACATCTGTGTATAAAGGTACTGGATCCATTTCTTGGAAGTAATCAGCGGTTAGGTTTTTAGAGTGTGTCGATGCTGCGATAACGAGCATTGGTACTCTGTCAAACTTCGCATCATACATACCATTGATTAAGTGAGTATGACCTGGGCCACCTGAACCGAAGGCTACCCCGATTTTACCAGTAAGTTTCGCGTCGACTGAGGCTGCGAGTGCTCCACCCTCTTCGTGACGAACTTGAATATATTGAATCTTATCCTCATATAACTTTAGAGCTCTCATGAGTGAGTTGGTTGAACTTCCTGGAATTCCATAGATGTGGTCAACTCCCCAATCAGTGATGACTCTTACCATAGCTTCTGCTGCTTGGATTTTTTTCATTTGCGTTTCCTCTCCTTTTTCGTAGTGAAAAATAGCTCTTATCCTGAGTTATATATTAACGTATTGATTAAGTATATATACGATGGATAAACTCCATTTTCATTATTGTTTCTTGGGACAATCACATTCTAGCATTATCTAAGAAATGCTTCATTAAGAGTGCTCAACAAAAGAACATACGGCTTTTCACCGTATGTTCCCTTATCACTTCTCTTTTCTCATTAGGTAGAGTCCCGTGCCAATCAGTACTACCGCACCGATTAACAACAG
>JAAZEC010000065.1 GCA_012512495.1 Erysipelothrix sp. | reverse complement strand
TTACGGCGACTCAGAATCTTCTCGTCTACCTTCTCTAGATCCAAGGCCTGACGTCCATAATACTCAAGGAAATCAATCGCTTCCCCAATATCACCATCGGCCTCAACCCATGGCTTCCCAGCCTCAATACTCAAGAGCGCATTAAACTCAAAGCGTCGCTCCCTGATAATACGGGCCGCCTTAAACAGTACATCGGCCCTAACACTGGCTGGTGTCTTACTCCAGGTTTTGAAACGTTCCAATGCCACCTGCATCGCCTGTTCAGCCTCAGTTACCGATGCCTGAGAAATGGTACCCACCACCTCTTGCTTGTTACTAGGATTCAGTGATGTGTAGACCTGTTTCGTTATGATACGCTGACCATCAATGACTAAATCATAATGACTGCCCAGTGTTTCCCTGACCTTTGCGAGGCCTAGCTGGTAACCAGCGATATCCTCTGAATTTTGATAATCCTTAATTGGTTCTGTCTTATATGGATAAATTGCCATAATGTTATCTCCTCTTCTATTTAAACCACTGATTGTTCAACAATAATACGATCTTTATTCTCAAAGCGCTTCAACGACAAGGACTCCACTTCCATGCTGGGCTTCTTACCCGTGATGACTTCACTCATTAACAAGCCAACCATCGGCGACAACATGAAGCCATGCCCACTAAATCCACAGGCCACATAGAAGCGCTCAATCCCACTCTCACCAAGAATCGGTTGAGCATCCGGGGACATATTATAGGAACCACCCCATGTGCGCACCACCCGCAACTCACCAACTTTCGGTAACAAATCCATGACCGTCCTGCTGATTTGCTTGGTGAAATCAGGAGTCGACTCCACACCATGACCCCTTTCAACCAAGGGATCGCTACGACCCATCAGAAATGCACCATGGGGTACCTGTTGAATATAGATGTTCTTCGCAAACGAAACCACCATCGGTCCTTGAAACTTCTCGACCGGTTCTGTGGCCAGAATCTGGTGATTCTCCGCATACACCGGTAGTTCCAATCCTAACATCGCACCAATCTCATACGAGTAGCCACCCGCAGCATTTACTACCGAATTAGCCCGATAAGTTTGCTTGTTGGTCTCAACTATAAATCGATCATGCTCCTTCGTAATCGATAAGACTTCCTCATAGAACGAGAACTTAACACCCCGCTTCAGGGAAGCCAGATAGAATGCCTCACTGGTCTTAAAGGGATTCAAGTGACCATCACTTTGATTAAAGGTCGCACTCAAGAAAGCATCCGGATTCAAGTGTGGAACAATCTTCAGTGCTTCATGCTTGGAAAGAAACAAAGTACCAATACCCACTTCATTCTGTAACGCCACATTCTTTTTGAACTGTCGTTCCTCCGCCTCATTCACCGCAACAATCAGATAGCCCTCTTGTTTCAGTTCCAAATCATCATACCCCAAGATTTCATGAGCCTTCTCAAAGAACTCCATGCTGGCTTTGGTCAGTAGACAATTCTGCTTAGTCGCCCACTGTTGGCGAACACCCGCTCCACAGCGGCCAGTGGCGCCACTCGCAAAATAGCCCTTATCCACCACCATAATATCCTTAACACCCGCACTCGCTAAATGATAGGAAATAGAAAGACCACTAATACCAGCACCAACAATGAAGATATTCGTCTCAATCATTGTCCTCACCCACCAAATCCTTAATAAGTACCCCCGACAAGAAGGGACGAATGCGATGGGACTTGACTCTCTCAATCGGCTGACCCGTAACCTTTGATATTTCCTGAGTAATCAGATGAATACAGGTACTCCCCTGACACGGACCCATACCCACCCGTAACAAGCGCTTCAGATCCTCAAAGCTGGTAAAACCCTGATCCAAGTAAGCCCTGATTTTCTCCAGGTCCACGTCCTCACAACGGCACATGATCGTGTTTTTATCACTCATGATCAGCCCTCCTTATACTCACAAACTCATATAGTAACTCTTTGGGACACTCTACTGAAATGAGCGCACTATGGTCCTGAGCCGGATTATTTGTGACTCTCGTCACCAGTGCCTCACCTATGACTTCACCACTACGATTGAGTGCTAGCCAAGTTTCATTCACCTTTGGCAACGGATAGAACTCATACGCGATTGTGAAGCTGGCGGTATTCTCAGCCACCTTCGCCAACATGATGGCGACTCCGGGACATACGCTGACACAGATTCCACAGCCGACACACTTAGCTACCGACAACAAGGGCCTGTTATTGATTCTTTCCCCGATCGTTATCGCATCAAAGGGGCAATAGGTCTCACACGGATTACATGGTATTTCTTCATAGCACTCAATGACTGCTTTCAAGCTAATCAGTTTATCTCTCGAAGGAAAAACACTAAGCACTTGTTCTCGACTTGGTACACCACTTCTATCCAGCATGGTTGACCTCCTTCATTTTCAAATGACCCATCAAAGTCATTTAACCATAAGGACCATTTCTCAATTCATTTAATTGATACAGATAATCACTTATTAAAGACTCATCAACTTCTTTACTAAGACTCCTTGCGACATATTGCCCACAGAGAGCCCCTTCCATCATCGCCGCTGAAGCTTCCTCAATTCCACTCGCATCCCCAATGACATACAGATCTGGATGGGAACTCTGATAGAATTCATTCAACAAGACCACCTCACCACCAAGTTCAGGAATATACGCAGTCTCTACCCCCAGCATTCCAGCCAGTTGATAAGAGGGCGATAGACCCACGGCGATACAACAGGTATCACAAGGTATGACCGTTTTAGAACCATCTATTAGCGAAACAATTTCTACTGCCTCGAGCACTTCAGTCCCGATACCCTTAGCAATGGTGCTATTGGTCATGATGGGAACACCTAGTCTACGAAGTTTACTGGCATGGACGTTGTAGCCACCGATGGTATCCGAGGCTTCTATTACTGCTTTGACTTTGACTCCCGCTTGAAGTAGTTGAT
>JAAZEC010000064.1 GCA_012512495.1 Erysipelothrix sp. | reverse complement strand
GTGCTGTTATTCTATCCGATGGCTCTTTGTAGCCCGATATTTATACTCACCTATGGCATCAAGCTAGCGCGATTCATTCACCAATCGATCGGTGAAAGCATATTTATCAAGACCTCCTACCTGGCCTTGTTACAACTGAATCTCTTCTATCGCTTCAATATCCTGGAAAGTCTCTTGTTTCAGGTGTTCAGGAAACTATCGGGAGCGATGTTTCTTTTATGCTTAGTTTCTGCAGGGTTACCTAACACGTCTCATCTTAGTTACCTACATGAATTATTTATCCAGCCATTGAATATCTTGGATATTGATATCTTGACCATCGTCGGGCAACCTAACCTGTTCATTAATCTAGTGTGGCTAAGTGTCTTAGTATTATTACCAGCTTCAATGAAGAAGAAGCTACTCTCTCAATTCATGATCTATGCTCAGGTTCTGTTCTTTCTGGTAGATGCCAGTGTTAGGGTCGTGTACATCGATGTCGGGCAGGGGGATGCGACGTTGATTAAGTATCCCCATCACCAAGGGGCAGCCCTGATTGATACCGGTAAGTCCAACCAGTACAGTAAGCTTAAGGCGCAACTCTATAAGAGTGGTCTCAAAGAAATCGATACCTTAATCATTACCCATCCCGATGAGGATCATAATGGCTCACAGGCTGAAATCATGAAGCAGTTCAAGGTGAAACAACTCGTCACTGAGTCACCTGTTGAAATAGATTCTCCCATCAACTTCTATTTCCTGTTGGAGAATAGAAGTGCTAGCGATAGTAACGATGCGAGCCTCATTATCACATTTAAGGTTATGGACTGTCAGTTTCTGTTCACAGGGGACGTTTCACGGGCAATAGAAAAGGCACTCCTTAAGGAGTACCCATTGTTGAAGGCTGATATCTTGAAACTGGGGCATCATGGCTCTAGGACTTCGAGTGATGAGCGTTTTCTCCATCAGATGAATCCCAAACTGGCCATCATTTCCAGCGATCCTAATAGCTATTCCCACCCACATCCCGAGGTCATGAGATCGTTGGTTGATTTGAAGATCAACTCACTACAGACTAGTGAAGTCTCCAGTATCGAAATCATCATTACCAAGTATGTTAGTTTTGTGAGAACGAGGAAGCACTTTTATTTCTTGAATTGATTGATGAACTGATCGATCGCTTCTTGGGGCAGATTGATCTCAGTGGCCCATTCAGAGTTGATAATCTCCGCGAGTCCATCGGTTGCTTCGCGGGGGATTACGGGCAGGTTGGTATCCTTGTGGATTTCTAGAGCGCGATTGTCAACCGCTAGAATCAGCGACCGTTTACCATGTCTGAGCGCATAGATGCCTCCGTGAAGGCGGCTACCGACATAGTCCAGGTTATCCTCAAGCAGGATTTGCTTGTAGGAGTCCAGAGAGTTACCAAGTATCGTTATCTTCTCATCAAAGAAGTTTTGAAGATAGTACTCATAATCATAGGTACCTTGACACCAGAGATAGACTTGTTCGTAGTTATCCTTTAGAATATCCAGCATCATCCCATCGTGTTTGATGTCCTTGGCATAGTCTGTCAGGGTTGTGACGACGCGGGTCGCTTTGGTGGTAGGGATTGTCTTGATGAAGTCGGGTGTCAGCTTCCACATGGTTGGGCAGGCGGTATTGAGGATGTTATTGAATCCCATCTTCTCTAAGGTGGTCTTGGTGAACTCGTCTCTGACCGAATGGAACATCGTTGGATGTAACAGCTTCTTATAGAACCAGGGAGTCATCAAATGGGGTTTATAGCGGTAATGGCGCCACCCGGTCCCAAAGAGTGTGACGTTGTTGAGTCTGGTAAGATCGGAGATCTTGATATCCCATTGCCGATCGAGTGGGTAGGGGAAATTCTGTAAGAGGTTTGTACCTGTTACGAGGGTGTGTGTTGGTTTTCTGAGTGAGTAAAAATAAAGGTTGTTGATAGGGGTATGGCTAGGGATTTCGCTAATGAAAGCATCGCTGAACCATTCTTTTATATATTGCTGGGTGACTTCCTCAATGATGAAGTCGCCTAAGTTGGCAGAAGCAATCGCCGGATTGATAACAAGAATTTTTTCCATAGTTCCTCCATGAGTAATAGTTTAACATAATTGTGAATTAATCTCTCGTCAATGTTATAATGAAACCGGTGATATTTTTGATCTACTTCATTTATTCAAGTGATGTCAGCTGGGTTGAACAAGCAATCCAGAAGAAAGCGAAAATGCTGAATAGTTTAGACCTCCAACCGATTGTTTTCAGTGGGTCTTTTTCGGTGGACGAACTGATGTTGGAAGTGGATATGAAGTCACTCTTTGATTCCAAGAAATTCATTATAGTCAGAAACATGATCGGCTTTAATACGGCCAAGGTCTTGGCGGACGATCAATATAAAAAGATTGAATTCCTGTTAAAAGAGCCACCGAAAGATGTCGATATCGTGTTTACCCTCGATGGCAATAAGCCAGATGGTAAGCGGAAACTAACGAAACTGTTCAAGAAACATTCGGACTATACCATTCATGAAGGGCTAGATACCCAGGACATCAACGGTTTATTACAACAACTAATCCACCAGAATCAGCTCCAGCTGAGTACTGAAGCACAGCGTTTATTGGCTCGCTTCTGTGTGACTCAGACGGATGTGGTGGCGGCCATCAATAAATTGAAACTCATTGAGGGCACTATTGATGAATCCTTAGTCATCAAGCTGGTGAGTGATCAGCGAGAGTCCATGATTTATGAATTAAG
>JAAZEC010000063.1 GCA_012512495.1 Erysipelothrix sp. | reverse complement strand
ATTGAGAAAACGTTTTTTGAAATCGCATACATTTCGCTTTACAAACTGTGAAATGTTGTTATAATTAAATTACGAAAAGGATTTCGTAAGAAAACAGGAGGGAATTTTCTATGTTTAAGAAAACACTCAAAGCCTTAGTTGTCTTATTGATCGCGATTGCGTTAGTTGCTTGTACAACAGCAAATAACAATAACAATCCTGGTAATAACAACAACGGTAATGAACCAAAAGGTGGTAACACATACGACCTAACACTATGGGGCTCACAAGAAGACCAAGATCTTCTTGCTGAACTAGTAGAAGACTTCAAAGCTACTGACCCAGACAACACATACAACATCACTTTAGGTGTCGTTGGAGAACCAGATGCAAAAGACACAGTCTTAGCTGACTTAGATGCTTCAGCCGATGTCTTCGCGTTTGCGAATGACCAAATCCGCGATTTAGTTAGTGCGGGTGCGTTGTATGAAATTACATTGAATAAAGATGAAATTACGGCTGCCAATATGGATGGCGCAATCGAAGCGGTAACGCTTGATGACAAAATGTATGGCTATCCGTTCACAGCTGACAATGGCTATTTCCTATATTACAACTCAGAAGTAATTACTGATGAAGAAGCTGGTTCATTTGAAGCTATCATGGACAAAGCTGAAGCAGAAGGTAAGAAAGTTTACTTTGATTTATCTAACGGTTGGTATATCTCGTCATTCTTCCTAGGAGCTGGTGGAAAACTAGAACTAGGTGAAGATGGAAAACAAGTTCTTGACTGGAACAACGAAACTGGTGTTAAAGTTGGGGAATACATTCGTGAATTCGCTAAATCACCTGCCTTCATTACTGGAGCAGATGAAATTCTAGATGCTGGTATCAATGATGGTTCTATCGTTGCTGCCGTATCCGGAACTTGGAAAGCTGACTTAGTCTCTGCAGCTTATGGAGAAGGTTATGCTGCTACTAAACTTCCTACAATCGATTTAGATGGTGAAGAAGTTCAATTATCTAGCTTTGCTGGTTATAAGGTTTATGGTGTTAACACTGTTACTAAACATCCAGAACAAGCAATGGCTCTTGCTGAATTCTTAAGCAATGAAGCTAGCCAAATCAAACGTTTTGAACAACGTAAATTAGGACCTTCAAACTTAGTTGCTGCTGAATCAGATGCTGTTAAGGCTGACGTTGCACTTAATGCACTAGCTGAACAAGGTATCTATGCAGTAAGTCAAAAAGATGTCGTTGGAACCTATTGGACTCCAGCTGAAGCCTTCGGTACCGAAATGGAAAACGGAAGCACAGCTGATATGCAAACGCTCCTTGACTCCATGGTTGAACAAATCCAACAATAAGGTCAAGTTACAGGTCATTCAATTTGGGGAGCATGTGCTCCCCAATTTTATTAAAAGGAGATGACAATGGATAAGCTAAGAGAAAAAGTATCGACCTTTGTCAATGGATTCATTCAAGGGGATTGGATCACTCGTCTTTCCTATATTATTATGGGAGTGGGCTCGCTGTTAAGAAAACAATGGGTTCGGGGCATTACCTATCTAGGCCTTCAAATAATGTTACTTTATTATTTGGTGACCTATGGTTTTTCCCAAATTGCAGGACTGAGATATTTGGGTACCCAAACACAGGGACAAGTGTTTGATGAAAGTCGTGGCATTTATGTTTACACCTCGGGAGATAACTCTATGTTATTTCTTTTGTTTGGCGTTGTTGCTATTTTCATAATCATTGCTTTTATTGGAATATACTTTATTAGTGTTTTCAATGCGAT
Organism: Erysipelothrix sp.; assembly: GCA_012512495.1. Classification (GTDB taxonomy): domain Bacteria; phylum Bacillota_I; class Bacilli_A; order Erysipelotrichales; family Erysipelotrichaceae; genus JAAZEC01. The sequence goes on along the minus strand of JAAZEC010000063.1, from coordinate 3,053 downwards.
TGAAAACCAGAAAATAATTGAACAGGGTAAAAAGTTACCTAGCTTTAAACAGGATTTAAATGCTTTAATGAATGAAAGGTTCCATATTACGACCTTAACGATTCCGACAATTTTGACGTTTGTCTTTACGATATTGCCGCTCGTTTTCATGATATTAATTGCCTTTACAAATTTTGATGCGAACCATCAGCCTCCGGGCAATCTGTTTACCTGGGTAGGGTTGGATAACTTTAAAAAGGTATTATCTGGCCAAGGCAATATTTCACATACGTTCTTCCAGATCTTACAATGGACGTTTATTTGGGCATTCTTTGCTACGTTCTTGAACTATGTCTTAGGAATGTTACTGGCCATGCTTATTAATTCAAAGGCTATTAAGCTTAAGAAAATGTGGAGAACCATTTTTATTGTGACGATTGCGGTTCCCCAGTTCGTGAGTCTCCTACTTATGAGAAACTTATTAGCGGATCAGGGTAGTCTAAACTTTGTCATGCAAAATATTGGATTGATCGATTCACCAATTCGATTCTTGAGTGATCCAACGATTGCTAAGATCACGGTTATTGTTATTAACTGTTGGGTTGGTATTCCCTATTCGATGCTGATTACCTCGGGGATTCTAATGAATATCCCTCAGGACATGTATGAGTCTGCCGATATCGATGGCGCGACCCCATGGATCAAGTTTAGAAAAATCACTTTACCGTACATGCTAAGTGTCACGGCACCGTACCTTATCACGCAGTTTGTTGGTAATATTAACAACTTTAATGTCATCTTCCTGCTTAGCGGTGGGGGACCATTGACGCTTGAGTATCACCAGGCGGGTAAGACAGACTTGCTGGTTACCTGGCTTTATAAGCTGACGGTCAATCAAAAGGATTATTCGTTGGCTTCTGTTATTGGTATTATCATCTTTGTTATTACAGCAACACTATCACTAGTAGTCTTCAGAAATGTTATGAAACGTGAAAGGGAGTTTGGTTAAGATGTCAAAACAACAACCTAGTATGAAACTAAGACGTACGATAGGTTCTATCTTTGGTCACAGCTTCCTCGCGGTTTTGGGGACTATCTGGCTCTTACCAATTGCCTGGCTGGTTATGCAGTCATTTAGAGGTGAAGGCGGAGCGACGACTAACTATCTCATTCCAAAGACTTGGACATTAGATAACTACATTCGTTTATTCACAGAGACGGGATTGTTTAACTTCCCACGCTGGTTTATGAACACGTTGATCGTGGCTATTGCTTCTTGTATTCTTTCAACGATTATCATCTTATTGACGTCGTATGCCTTTTCAAGGTTGCGCTTCAAAGTCAGAGTTCCGATGATGAACGTGGTCTTGATCTTGGGGATGTTCCCTGGGTTTATGTCCATGACGGCTATCTATCATATTATCAAGGCAATGGGTCTTGCTCAGTCGCTCTATGCGCTCGTCCTGGTCTATTCAGGCGGTGCTGCCATGAGCTACTACATATCGAAGGGCTTCTTTGATACGGTGCCATTTGCGATTGATGAGGCGGCCATGATTGATGGAGCTTCGAAGAATGATATCTTCTGGAAGATCATTTTGCCACTTTCTAAACCAACGATTATTTATACGGTTTTGACTACTTTTATTGCCCCATGGATTGACTTCATTTTCGTATCGGTCATTATGCGGGATAGTTATCAGAACTACACGGTAGCCTTAGGGCTCTACCAGATGCTTGAGCGTGAGAACTTGTCTAAGTACTTCACTCAATTCTGTGCTGGGGCCGTAGTGATTGCGATACCGATTACTTTACTATTTATGTACATGCAGAAATATTATGTGGGAGGGGTCACTGGAGGCTCTGTTAAGGGATAATGAAGAAGCTTCTACTGATTCTTCTTGTCCTATTTCTTAGTGGTTGTCAAAGTGGTCCGATTAATCCTGCGGTCAACTCGGTTTATTACGAGATCTATGTTGGCTCTTTCTATGATAGCGATGGTGATGGCATGGGTGATTTGAATGGTGTGACTGAGAAGTTGGACTATATTCAGGAGCTGGGTGCTACGGGTATCTGGTTAATGCCGGTTAATCCGTCTCCTACCTACCATAAGTATGATGTCATGGACTATCAAGCGATTGATGAAGACTATGGAACGATGGAAGACTTTGATAAGTTGGTTGAAGAGATGGAGAAACGGGACATGGATCTGATTCTTGATCTGGTCTTGAACCATTCTTCCTCTAAGCATCCCTGGTTCTTGAGTGCTGTCTCAGCCCATATCAATGATAGCTGTGATGTCACTCCCGAGTGTGATTATTATCATTTCCAATCAGAGAGCGCGGCTGGCTTTACTCAGCTGAGTACCGATTTATATTACGAGTCCGTCTTCTGGGATCAGATGCCTGATCTTAATTTAGATAATGAGCAAGTAAGAGAAGAGATTGATGAAATTGTGACTTTCTGGCTTGATAAGGGAGTCCATGGTTTCCGTTTGGATGCGACGACACACTTTTATCGTGAGAACGTTGAGAATAACGTCGAGTTCCTTAGTTGGTTCAATGATTTAGTCAAAGAGAAGAAGCCAGATGCCTATCTTGTTGGAGAAGCATGGAGTGCTGATTCGATCGTGACTCAGATGTATGAGAGCCAAGTGGATAGCTTCTTTAATTTCACGCTGTCACAAGTAAGTGGTTCGATTGTTAGAGCCCTGAATACGGGGAATGGGATCGATTTAGCGAACTATGTGGCGAGTTACGAGCAGACCATTAAGGAGAAGAATCCCGAGGCGTTGAATGCGGTGTTCTTGTCGAATCATGATAATAATCGTTCTGCGGGTTATCTGTCGAATGATCTTGCTAAACAGAAACAGGCAGCTTCACTCTATTTGTTAATGCCAGGGAATGTCTTCATTTATTATGGTGAGGAGATTTCGATGAAGGGCAGTGGCAAGGATGAGAATAAGCGTTTGCCGATGGTTTGGTCGCTTGATGAAGAGCTGGCGGATCCGCCTGCCCAAGCTGACTATGTCCCTGAACAGGACAATTCGGTGGAAGATGCTCTTAAGGATAAGGATT
>JAAZEC010000062.1 GCA_012512495.1 Erysipelothrix sp. | reverse complement strand
GCTTTGAAGTCAAAATCAATCGATTTATCCGCGTTCATTGCTGCGGTGTTGACGGGTGTCACACTCTTTAGTATGGGTGGGAGCTATCTAGCTTATAGCCTGCTTAGTTTCTTTATCTTGGGTAGCCGCATCAGCAAGCTTACTAATGAGAAAAAAGAAATATCCGAGAGCCTTCAGGAACATACGGGAGCGCGCAATTGGATTCAGGTATTAGCTAATTCCCTTCCGGCGACCTTGCTGGTCTGGGTGGCAAGTTTCCAGATCCAACAAGACGTCTTGATTCTCTTAGCATTCTCCGTTTTCAGTGCCGCTTCGGCTGACACGTTCTCTTCGGAGATTGGCATGTTATCCAAGGGACCAGTCTTCAATATTCTGACTGGTAAGAAGTTGGCAGCAGGTGTCTCTGGTGGGGTGAGTATGGTTGGTTTACTAGCAGGTTTGCTGGGTTCAGCCCTGTTAGCTCTGTTTGCGATTCCTGAGTTTGGGAGTCAAGGTTTTGTCTTAACACTGTTGTTAGGTCTACTAGGTAGTGTGATTGACTCGGTGTTAGGTGCTACTTTACAGAGAAAATACCACAATGAAGAGGGGATCGCGATTGATCGCCGCTTAACGATCGATCAAAAGGTTTCTCAAGGTTTCGCACTGATTTCTAATAACGCAGTTAATCTCTTAACCCTGAGCCTTGTGGTCTTGTTGGGTTTGATTATAATTACTTAAGAAGCTTATTGATTAAAGAAGTCTACCTGGATTCCCAGCTAGACTTCTTTTTAACTTATCGGATGAAATTGAGCTTAGGTATTCTCCACTTGGTAGTGTAGCACGACGACGCCATTGGTTAATGGATAACTAGCTAAGAGTGTGAGCTGTGTATGAACCCCATCGTAGAAGGCCTTCTTGCCAGCTCCTAGCACGATTGGGTTGACTAGTAGAATGCACTCGTCGACTAGCCCATGTTTCATGGCCATTCCTGCTAACTCAGCTCCACTTATTGATAGATTCTTATTGGTGGATTGCTTTAATCTGCGGACTTCTTCAATATCGAAGTCATGTTTGATGATGGTTGATTGACTGGAGGGAACTTGGAGGGTTCGCGAGTAAACGATTTTGTTGGCAGCGCGCCATAGCTTCGCGAATTCTTTGCTGAGGAGAGAATCATTGTCGCTTGCTCCTGAGGTTTCCCAGTAGACCATTGTTTCGTAAATGCGTCTTCCGTACAGGTAGGTCCCAATGGAGCGTTGAAATTCGTTCCAAAATCCGTGGGTTTCGTTGTCTACGACACTCCAATCGAATCGTCCTTGTTCGTCTTCAATATAGCCATCGAGTGACATGTTTGCTCCGTAAATGAGTTGTACCATGGTGATTACCTCCTTTGATAGACACATTATATGACTTGATTACTGACTTTGCTTTTTCTTTGACTACAAGAAGACAATTACTCTATGTGTTTAATTAAGAATTAATCCATTCCAATTAACAGTTGATTGCAATTTACATACTCATATGCTAATATTGATTTACAGGAATTATGATTCAATAAAGAAACAATTGTCAGTTATTTTCGAGCTTAGATAATAAGGTTTGGAGATGTAAACAATATGATTCAGTTTAAACTAACTAAAAGGAGTACATTATTAGAAAAATAATCACACTATCGATCATACTATTGTTAATCGGTTGTACTAATTCAACATCTGTTAAGGGTCAGAAGTATTGTTCTAGTGTCGCTGATGGGAAGGCCGTTGAGGATAGTCTCGAGTTTAAGTTTGAGTCTGATGAAGTTCAGATGACCAACGCATTGATATCCTTTATGTATATGGATGCGGAGTACACGGTTACTGATGATGAACTTATCATAACCGGTACCGGCTTACCTGATAGTTATACAGCACAGTATACGTTGGTATTCACTATCGATGATGATAACCTCGTCTTCACCGAGGATAGTTCAACCATTTTTGATAACTTTAGCTTGAAAGAGGGTAACACTCTAGTGCGTGGTTGTGAATAAGCAATTGCACTGTAAGAAAGCCAACAGAATGAAAACCGTTGGCTTTACAATTTTGAGATTATTATTTTTTTGTAATCTAAAATGGAGAAACTGCTTGCTAATGTGCAAATATATTTATAGAATGTTGACACTAATTGCTTATTCGTGATATCCTTATATCAAGGATATCATTTACAAAATAAGAAGGAGGAGATAGATGCTTTAATTGATTAAGATAGGTAGGAAAGCTCGACGGTCTATTTTTAGGGTTTATATACCTTTATTCGCCTGGACAGTTTAGATTTCGAAGTAAATGGAATTTACATACTCTTATCATTAATGAAATCACAAAAGTGCAAATATGGAAGGACAAATATGAAGAAAAAGAATTTTGTTATTAAGATGTTTATCTCAATTCTCATGCTGTTTGCAATTAGTTGCTCCGTCGTTGCAATAGAACCTAGCTATATAACATTTGCAACACCTGATGATCAGTTTATCATAGAAACGACATACCCAACTGATTCGTTTGAATTAACTCGGCACGAAGATAATAAAAGTGTGACTTTTGGTGTGAAGGATTATGACACCAACGAGGAGGTTGAATGGTGGGTTTTTGAGAAGGAAATAGAGTATTCTCTAGATTCTGATGTTTCCCCAGCTTCGCAGGGTGTCTATAGACATACAAATATCAAGGATATAGGGTCGCTTGGTGGAAAATTAAACCATGAAGTTGTGCTAGAAAGATCTTCAGGTACATACTATTCTCAATTCTTATATCTGAATTATGATCAGCATTGGATTAGTGGTTTTTCTTATTTCTCACCAATTAGTTTTACCAAAGCGATTGTACCTGATCCTAATAGCCCGAGTGGCAACAGCTGGCCTGCTTTTGGTGTGAGAGTTAGCTATTCATGTGTTGTTCAAGCCGCAATTCCCTTTAACTTGAATGTTACCTATAAATCTTCGTTGCTAGGTGGTGGATTTACACTCGGAGCAACAGTAGGTAGTGTAGTTTACTACACTAAGAATGTTACTAATACATATGTGATTAAAGCTATGAGTTACTAGGGGGATAAGCCAATGTATAATAAGTTACAGAAGTATATTGTGTTGTTAATCTTGGTTGGAAGCTACTTAATCGTGCTTCCATTCCATATGTACATAAAGACCGATGGACTTTATGTAATAAATTTTATTCAGTATTATTTCGAAAATATTAGTATTTATCTTGTCTACACTATTCTCGGTATTGTGGTGTTTGGTGTAGGTGTGTACCTAGATTTTCGTAAACCACGCAATTAAAACATTGCTTGTATTCTACAATTTAGAATACTTCCAAGTGGTATCCATAATTAGCAACATAAGAGTATGAGATGACAAACACAATCAATTAATGCGAAATGAAGATAACCAAAAATGAAGTGGACTGATAATCCTCTTCATTTTTGATTTAGCTGACGGCTATTATTGAAACAAGCTTGAGTTGAACAGCAAATTAAAGTGAGTTAAAATTGAAAAAGATGAAGTATATTGTATTATTAATCTTGATTTGTTCAGTATATTGTGGAGAATGTCAATGGTTATCTTGTGTACACAATTCTCCGTATTTTGGTGTTTGGCTTAGGTGTGTACCTAGATTTCCGTAAACCAAGAAAATAATTGATGAGTTAGTATTAAGAAATGATTAAGTAAAAGGCAGAAACCAAAGAATGGAGTCTGCTTTTTTAAAGGATTGTTCAGAATGGGTCACTGATATTATGTTTGTGAGGTTGGTGATTTATATGAGTTCTTCTCAATACAAGCTTTACAATGTTTAATGTTAATTCGTGCTAAAATGAGACAGAGGTGACTTATGAAAAAATTAACAGTAATACTAGCGCTGCTCCTATTGGTGGGTTGCCAGACGACCAGAGTCTCATCCGATACAGAAATGGTAGTCTTTGAACAGGCGTGGACTAAGGAGAGTGTAGGACTTGAGATCACGAACCTAAACTCGGGTATGAACAATGATAACGCTGTGACAATCATTCATGCTGAAGATATCAAGGTTGAAGCGGAAATTAATAAAGATTTATTAGACCATGGATTTCGGATTGAGTTGGTAGGCGATGAGATCATCATCACCACGGACAATCGTAAACAGTTCTCAAATCTTAATCTAGATATCGTTGTCTATGCTCCGGTTGACTCAATTGAGATTGAAGGTGCATTCGTCGTTAAATACGATCGACCTCAAACCAGAAGCCTAGACGTTGAACTCGATGGAGCGGGTAGCTTTGAGTTGACTCAGATCGACAATGAGCGAGTTGATATTGATGTTGATGGTGCTGGAAGTTTCAAGCTCTCTGGTAAGACCAACGAGCTGGAAGTGAATCTTGATGGTGCTGGTTCAATTGAAGCCTTTGACTTAGTTGCTGAGCGGGTCACTGTCGAGCTAGACGGGGCAGGCTCCGTTGAGGTTACTGCGAACTCGCTATTGGACGCGGAACTGAGCGGGCTTGGTTCTATCGTTTATCGTGGTAACCCTCAGGTCAACAAGGAAATTGATGGCTTAGGTTCCATTAGCGCTGATCAGTAGCAAACTCACTGAGTACTTCATTCAATAGATCGGGACGGTCGGTGATAATACCATCGACACCGATCTCAATCAGATGACGCATTTCCTCTGGATCATTAATGGTCCAGTAGATAGCTGCCATGTTTTTTCGGTGCGCATCGTTCACGAGTTGTTTATGAGCTAAGTTAGGAAGGTAGGCGTCTCCTTCCTTTTCACCGATGCTATCACGAAAGAAGGATGGAATCTTATCCATGAGCTCAGCGGTGCTTCCAGTAATGGGGTCCATTGAGGTCTTATTGGGTAGAATAAGTACTTCGCTTTGAGCCTGCCAGAAGAAATCAATATGGAAGGCACTCACGATGGCGAAGTTCGTGACCTCATCGTAGGCTGCTCCGATTAACATGTCGGGAGCGTGCTCCTTGAAGTAGCTGGTCACTTCATCTGAAAAGGAAGCTAGAACGACCTTGTCTTCAAGTTCGTACTTGTTTATCAAATCAATCAGTGTCTGGGCTGCTAGTTCGAAGCGATCGGATCCTGCTTCATAATTGATGGAGCTGGGTGAATCCTTGATCTCCAAGATGTAGAGGACAGTGTCACCGTATTGTTGGAAGATATCACTCTCCAGGTTGGCTGGAACTAGCGTCTCTAGGATTGACTCATCCTGCTCGTTGGCGAAGGGTGAAATACCATCGCGATAATCATCAGGATAAGTAAAGTTGCGGGCTAGGTAGTAGTCATCCCTCTGGTATTCCTCAATGATTTCCTGATAGGTGTGGTCTTTGATGAGTGAGTCATTCATGGCTGATTGGGTAGAGAATTCTAGATTCAGGTTGTGGTGAGCGATGAGTAGGTTGTCCTTGGTGAGGGCGAGGTCAATCTCTAGGACATCGGCTTCCATTTCATTGACGAGCATGTTGTAGGCATAGCGGGTGTTCTCGGGTGCGAGGTCTTTTGCACCACCATGGGGAATGACTAAGGGAAGGCCATCTTCAGTGCGGAAGACATTGTCCTTAGTGACTTTACCTAGGGTAAAGGGTAGGGCGTTTAGTATAGCGATAATGATGATGGCAGCTAAGATAATTAGTAGTAGCCATTTAACTATTTTTAAGATGATTTTCATGGGTGCTCCTTTTCATAACAGTATCAATCATAACAGGTCGGTAGAGTTGTTGAAAAGGAGAATGACAACGTGATAAAATTAGTCTTATAGGAGGACTCATTATGAATTACATCGATCAGCACATGCATTCGTCATTCTCTTTTGATTCAGAGGCACTGCTAGAAGACTACCTTAGAGCGACTGATAACCTAATTGTTAGCACTGAACATCTCGATTTGGAGGATCCGACCGTAGGGTTCATTGATCGACCCTTGAGTCTACCGGACTACTTTAAGACGGTCGATTTACTGAATGAGAAATACCATAATCGGCTACTGCGAGGTCTTGAGGTCGGCTGGAGTCCGCGTGTTCATGAGCGAATTCTCTCTATCTTGAAGAGCTATGAGTTTGATTTGATTTTACTAAGTCTCCACCATAATGGAGAGTATGACTATATGAATCGGAGCGCAAATCTTGAGAGAGATCCTGAGAAACTGATTCCAACTTACTTGGATCTCCTTTATCAAGGTGTTGAGGCCATGGGTCAACATGTCAATGTGATGGCTCACTTCGATTATGGTTTCAGGGTCGTCCACATTACGTCACAACAACTTGAGAAATACGGGAAGAGGCAACTGGTGCGGTTGTTCAATCTGCTCATTGAGAACGATATCGCCTTCGAGATTAACACTAGTAGTATCGTTCGTCATAATAATCTGGAGCTTTATAAATACGCACTTGATTTGTATCTGGAGTGTGGTGGGAAGTTATTGACCCTGGGTTCGGATGCCCACTTTGTGAATGACTACCAACGGGTGTTTGGGGATGCGGTGGAGTATCTGGATTCTTTGGGGATCGAGCACTTGACCTATTATATCGGGCAAAGACCCCACTTAGTGTCCATTAAATCTCTGTTATACATATTAAACAACCATGGATGTGGTTGTTTTTTTGTCAGTTTAGGCGTGGAATTGTACCAATATAAGTGTCCTATTTACTTAGTTGTCCGTACAACTGGACTAGGTAAGTACTATAATAGAATTGAAATAACGCTGAAAGAAAAAAGATTAACGAAATTGGTGGACGTAAAGAGGTGAGGG
>JAAZEC010000061.1 GCA_012512495.1 Erysipelothrix sp. | reverse complement strand
GTATCAGCTTGTCCACCAGTACCGGAATACTGAATATGACCAATTGATTCTGATGCTACTTGACCCGTCAAGTCGACCTCTATCGCGGTATTGATTGAAACCTGGTTATCATTCTGCATGATGACATACGGGTTGTTGACCCATGAACCGGCAATCACTTCAACTGATGGGTTGTTATGAGCAAACTCATAGAGTTTTTTGTCACCCATAATAAAGGTAGTTACCATTTTTCCTCGATTGATTTGTTTCTTTGCGCCAGTTATTACTCCAGCCTTAGCAAGTTTTGCCATTTCAGAAGTCAGCATCTCAGTATGAACACCGAGATCCTTTTTTCCATAAAGAGCACGTGCTACCGCATTTGGAATTCCACCAATACCAAGTTGAATGCAATCACCATCTTGAATTAGATCGGCAATCAATTGTCCAATGATTTCATCCTTCTCGTTAGGTTCAGCTGATGCTATCACAGGAACTTCATAGTTTGCTTCAATAAGATAGTCAATTTCATCAATATGTAGTTGAACATCACCAAAAGTGCGTGGAAACTTTGGATTAGTTTCCAAAATTACGATGTCAACCGTATCTATCATTTCTTTTTCATAAGTATTGCTCGTTGATAGTGAGATATAGCCATGTTCATCGACTGCTGAACATGAGCCGATATAAAAACGTGGTACTTTGTGTTGTAATCTTCGAGAACCTGCTAGATGTAAGTTATTAGGAATAAATGAAGCGTTCTTATTCTTGTGCATCTTGCGAATTGTTGGAGAATAGAACCAACCATTAACAAAGAATTTGTCCGCAAACTCAGCGTCTTGAAACTTAAAATCATGCATTGGTAAGCAGTTAGTAATCTCTACTGGTTTTGAAATACGATCAGCAATTAAATGAATGGAACTGAGCAAATCATGTGCTTCAGCGCATCCCAAACCGGTGACTATTTCATCGCCCTCGTTAATCATATCTAAACCTTGTTGTACTGTAATGTATTCTGCCATTGTTACTCCTTCCTATAAAAGCAAGGGTGCCTTAGCACCCTTGTTGTCAAGATAATTACTTAGAAGCTAGGATTTCTTCAATATTTTGAAGAGGTTGGTCTAGTGACCAACCTGGAGCATCGTTTACAACTCCAAGTTTCATAAGTGTCATGGAGTCTGTACCGACACGACGTCCATTAGCAAAGTCAACGAAACCACCAAATGGAATTTTAATTGATGTAGCTTCAAGTGATTCAACGAAGTTCTCAACAGTTAGAGGATCGTCTCCTACAGCTTTTAGACCTTCAGTCATAAAGTGACCTGCAATCCAGCCTGCAGTTGCGAATGCGGATGCTGCATGTTCTTCATCAATGTTTTCTAAGAAGTCAGCAAGTTCAGCTGCAGCTGATTCTTGAGTTAAATCAATCCAACCAGAAGCATAGACATCAAATTTTCCAGAAACTTGAGGTTGAATTTGAGCAGCAATGACATTGTCCGTATTGTTATACGATGTGATAACTGGTGATTCATTGTTTTGAGCAACTAAGCCAGAGATAATTGTAGGAAGTGTTGGTTGAATAGTTCCAGCTAGAACCACATCAACACCTGCAGACATAATATTTGTGACAGCAGCTGAAACGTCAGTAGCACCTGCTGGTACTTGTTCAGCAACGAATTCAATTCCTAATTCTTTAGCTTTAGCTTGTGCACCATTAAGCATATCTTTACCAGCATCATCATTGGTATAAATCATACCGATTTTTTCTGCATCGAAGTTAGCATAGGCACGAGCAACCATAACTTGACCTTCAGTAACTAAAATTGGTTGTACTGGGAATGATAGACGATCTTTTCCTGTAGCATTTTCATTGAATAAAGTGTTAACGCCAGAAGCGTAATAAACCATTGGAACACCTTGTTCAGAGATATAATCATAAGTAGCTACAATTGATCCGGTTCCGAAGTGACCAACAAATCCAAAGACTTTTTCATCTTCGACCATGGACTGTGCACATGTAATCGCTTTAGTTGGATC
>JAAZEC010000060.1 GCA_012512495.1 Erysipelothrix sp. | reverse complement strand
TCGATAGCTTTCGATAATTCGTTGTCGCTGTAGAGGTTCTCAAATAAATCACTCAAGTGATTCATGTCAGTCAAGCGCTTCTTGTAATAAGTCTGGAGGCTTTTGATGCCATGACCAAACTGGCTAATGGCCACCAGTTCTTCAACGCTTAAAACACCTTGCTTGCTAGCAAGGACACAGGACTCTGAAATGTTATGGATACCTGAGAAGGAGGGAGCCGTCTGTTTGATAGTTGAAAGCAGTGCTTCCTTCTCACGATTGAGCTCTCGCTCCAGACGTAAACGATGGGTAATCATTCGTAGCGATAAAACTTCTTCCTTACCACCACTCGTCACTGCCTGGTCCGCAATCTGCTCAATTATCTTCTGTATTTCTAGCTGTTCGAAACTACTCATTTTTTATACTCTCCAGGAAATCAACGATTTGATCATGTCCAAGACCTTTCTTGTTCATGAGCTCTTCTAGTACGGCTGCCTCATCTTCGTTTAGGGATTGATTGGAACTGTACTTCTGAAGAACCAGATTATCCGTTAAAGGCTTAGCGAAGCCGTCCACGATGGACAGTGCGTCCCGGGCATAGCTCAAATAGGAGGCCTCAATGACCTCTTCACCATTCTTGATAAAGGGAGTCGTAAACAAGACCAGAATGAGGGCCACTTTAATGCCACCGACAATGAGTCCTAAAACAAAGCCACCGATGCGATTGAGTGAAGAGATGATGGGTGCTTCGTCTAGTAGCTTAATGAGTGGTTCAACTAGCTTGGTGATTAAGAAGACGGCCAAGACCACAATGATGAACCAGATTGGTTGTGAGGCCTGCACACTGAGGATATTCGCGACGATGGTTTCGATACCACCGCTCTTATAGTTGAGTAAGGGGAAGACCTCGGCCAGAGGACCCGATAGAATCATGGCTGCTATGAGGGCGACGATGACGCGTAGTAAATGAATAAGACCTAGTAGGAGGCCTTTTCTGGTTAGCTGAATCACTGCTCCTAACAGAACAATAACAATTAGTATATTTAAATAAGTAACCCACTCCATTGAAAATGTCATATTTATTACCTCAACTCTATGGAATCATTTTAACACATTACCCGCTGATGTGATACACTATCCCTATGGAAACACGTACCCTCTCGTTAAACGAGAACCAGCTAAAACAGCTTGAGAAGGCCCTGAAAGACTATCCAACACGTTATGATTTAGAACATACTCTATTTCAAGCTAAACTGCCCGATGGCGTCATTACTGCCTACCGCTCCAAGAAGGTCGTCTTCATGGGTGCTGGTGCCCAGGCCTTTAGTGAGGCTTTCCTTGATCGAACTAGAACACCGATGGCCGGCTCTGATGAAGTTGGCACCGGTGATTATTTTGGGCCCGTCGTTGTGGTCGCCTGTTACATTAGCGAACAGGATTACGAGTGGCTCATACCACTGAAGATCATGGATTCCAAGGCTATGACGGATCAAGTCATTATTGATGTCGCCCCTACCCTTATTAACAAGTTAACCCATTCTTTGTTGGTGCTCGATAATCCAACGTACAATCGAGTCCATAAAGAACACAATATGAATGCGATCAAAGCGCGGCTTCATCACAGTGCTTATGCGCATTTAAAAAAGAAGCTCGGTTTTCTTCCGGACCTGTCCGTCGTGGACCAGTTCGCAAAACCTGACTTCTACTATCGTTATTTGGATGATGATTATGGAATTACTCACTTGCATTTTGAAACCAAGGCCGAGAACAAGTATCTCGCGGTTGCCTGTGCTTCGGTCATTGCCCGTTACTACTTCCTTGAAGCAATCAAACAATTATCCAAGAAGTATCACTTCGTTTTCCCGTTGGGTGCTGGCGCACTCGTGGATCAAAAGGGCAGGGAACTATTGAAACAACAGCCTGGCTTTGATTTGAATAACGTGGCCAAGCTCCATTTTAAAAACACAATGAGAATTACTGAATAGAGACACTGACGTCCGTTCTGAAATCTAATTTACGATAACTGACTCCGGCAGCATCTAACATGCGTTTGGAGACTTTTACGGCGTCCGTATGGGCGTATTTGTCGTCCTCATACACGATTTCCTTAATGCCTGATTGAATGATAGCTTTAGCGCATTCGTTGCATGGAAAGAGTGAGACATAGATACTACAATCGTCCAGCTTGACGGTCGAATTGAGTATGGCGTTCAGCTCAGCGTGGACCACGTAGGCGTATTTTGATTCCGTGAAGTTACCCTCACGACCCCAAGGAAATTCCTTATCGTCACAGCCAGCCGGTAGACCATTGTAACCAATGCCGACAATTCTTTTCTTAGGATTGACAATCACAGCACCGACTTGTGTCGATGGATCTTTTGAGCGCAATCTAGATAGATGGGCTAAGCCCATGAAATATTCGTCCCAGCTTAATATCATTCGAATAACCCCCTGCTTTGATAGTATTTGAATAGCTTCTCACGTAATGGTTCCGTGTACCAGCTCGCATTGAACTTTTCTTCTAACACTTTTAAGACCGCATTGTCCGTGCCAGCATAGATTTCTGTCTTGGCAGGTCGAACATAAGCAAGCGCAACTAACATCACGACTAACAAGAGTAGAGCCTTTTGTGAGGATTCACGTAAAGTCTTCCACTGAGGGATGCGGGAGTAAACTAAGCCCAACATGACACCGGCGACTAAGCCACCGAGGTGTCCTAACCAGGAAACATTGGGTAGGAAATTAATAAACAGATTGATCATAACAATCATCACCAGTTGATTACGGAAAACCGGCTGATTGATGAGCTGGCTCTCAAAGGCATAGACGACTAACAGCCCAAAGAGACCGTAGACACCACCCGAGAGACCGATGGTTAACACTGAGGTTTCACCGATGTACACGAAAAAGTGACCGACAATAATAGCAGTCATGATGGTGATGACCATCTTCTTCCATCCATAGATTTTCTCTAGGATGAAGCCGATGTTGTTGAGAGCCAGTAGGTTCGCTAACAGGTGTAGGATATCCGAGTGTAGAAAGCCGGCAGTTATGAAGCGCCACACTTCTCCCCCTGCGGTGATGAATGGTTTATAGAAGCCCCCTAGAATGATGAGGCTGTCGATTCGATTACCTGTTACCCCGTCTAATAGCACGGTAGCCGCAAAGAAGACCAAAGAAATGATGGTGAAGATTAAGACGGCGGTTGAGTTCTTCAAGACGCCTATCCAACCTCTTCCACCGGAACGGGTCTTGGTTTCTTTATTGAGTGATGCGACCACTTTTCGTAAATCATCGACCGGATTGTTGATAGCCCAGCTGACTTTTGAGAGACCCTTGAAATCCTTTGAGAGCGACTCTTTCGAAATGAAGTCTTCTCTAATTACAACGATTTCATGGTTATCATACATTTCAGGCTCACCGTTGAGTGCTAGCGTTAAGAGAAAATTGTTGCCTCTGGTGAGTGGTTGTTGGCTCAACATGAATTGGTTTAAGGCTACTATTTTTTGAGCGGACAGAGGATTGCCTGTCACATCAATTCGTATTAGTGGATATTTTTCGTGAGCGGGGTTCAATAAGAAAAGCTCGCCTTGCATCTGATTGATGGTTAAGAGTCTGTAATCATGATGCTTAACGAAATAGTTCGCGATTCTTAATGAAATGATTTGTAGCGTATCCATACTAGTCTCTCCTTAATTCTTGTAAGAACTCTTCGAAGATAGCTGGGACATCACATTGAAAAGTCATCAACTGATGTGTGGTAGGATGCTTAAAGACTATTTTCTTGGCGTGTAACAGCTGTCCGCCAAAGTCTGGAGTGTTTTTGAATGAATACAGGGGATCGCCGACAATTGGGAAACCGATGTATTGTAAATGTACCCTGATTTGGTGGGTTCTTCCCGTATCCAGCTTACATTGAAGCAAGGTGTATTCTTTGAAGCTTTCCAGTAAAGTTAAGTGTGTCACGGCCTGTTTACTGTTTTTGGAGGTGACACTCATCTTTTGTCTTTGATTAATATCCCTGCCGATTGGAGCGTCCACTTTGGCTTTCATGTGTGTGAAAACACCATGTACCAAGGCGACGTATTCTCTTCCCATCGTACGATCTTGTAGCTGGGCAGCGAGTGCTTGGTGAGCGTGGTCATTCTTGGCGACGACTAACAGGCCAGAGGTATCTTTATCGAGTCGATGGACAATGCCTGGACGGACTGGATCATCACTCAAAGAGAGCTTGGAAGTATGGTACAATAGCCCATTGACCAAAGTAGGCTCATTGGTGCCAGCACCTGGATGGACTACGAGTCCTCTGGGTTTATTGATAACGATGACGTCATCGTCTTCATAGATGATGTCTAAATCCATTTCTACTGGTTCCAGATTAATGGGCTTCTCTTGGTACTCGTCGATAAAGACTTCGTCGTTGAGTACTAGTTTGTAACTTGCTTTGGCACTCTCTCCGTTGACGAGTACTTTATCTTCTTTGATCATGGTCACGATTTTACTGCGTGAAATGCCACTGATTTCACTGGCGTAGGCGTCTAAACGAAGGCCTTCATGGGACGATTCAACGATATGGTTATTCATGGGTAGCCTCCGGAGTCACAAGTGTGTGTATTAGGAAAATTAAACAGCCGATGGTGAGAAGTGAATCGGCAAGATTAAAGACGGGGAACATATATCCGAAAATGTTAAACGATAGAAAGTCACGGACGTAGCTAAAGAACAGGCGGTCGATTCCGTTGCCGAGTGCTCCGGCGATTATCATGACCAGGCACACATAGGGAATCCCTTTGAGTTCCTGTCTTTGATAGTAGATGAGTAAGCCGATTGATACCACCCAGGAGACCATCGTTAAAATCCACGTATGATCTTGAAAGATGGACCATGCTGCCCCGGTGTTACGGACGTTTGTTAACCAAAAAAAACCATCAATGATGGGTAATCTTTCACCTAGACTTATGTTTGAAGTTATAAGACTTTTTGAGATCAGGTCCAGAGCGATTAGACCAAGCGCTATTAAGTATCCAATTGTTTTCTTTTTCATTGTAACATTATAACACATCTAGGCTTGACTCGTATTGCCTTTGAGTCGAATTACAAGGCCTGTTTTCTTGAGCCTGCTCAAAACCAGCATCACGATGTAGCCGGTTAGAATACCGGTAGGGATTCCTGTGATTAAAAGGAATGGCAAATAGTAAATCATGGCCCAGATCTTGTTGATTAGAATGAGCGCAAGGATCTGACCGATGTTGTGGAAGGTGGCTGAGGCGACCGAGAGGCCGATGGGTGATAGCTTGGTTGTCTTACTGAAGAGAATGACGGCGAGGCTACTGAGTATGACGCCGAATAGAGAGAGCCAAAAACCGATTCCGAAGATAATTCCTCTTAAAAGAGTACTGATTAGTACTCTCATTAGGTTAACTCGTAACATCGTTTTCGCGTCGAATAATTCAAGTGTAATGAGGCCAATGGTATTGGCGAGGCCGAACTTGACCCCGGGGATACCTAGCGGTACGGCTGGTTCTATCATATGAATGAAGACACTGATGGCAAGTAACATGGTCACGAGTGTCATGTTCATAACTTTTCTTTTACTTTTCATCGGGTTGTACTATCCTCGCCATGTTCGTTGGGTGGTACTTCACCTTCGATTGCTTCAATCATAATGTAGGTTTCGTTTGGTAGGCAGACGATGGGGTCGTTGGGTTGAGACTTCCAACCGCCAAACAACCCTTCTGAACTGCAGATGTTCAATGGTGAGGTTTCTTCGACTACGCGTACCCTTTCGTCGACTATTTCGACGTGGATGTCGCCTAGCTTTCCGGGAACAACAAACTGTTGATCGGTATAGAGATCATAGCGTGCGTATTCGACATCTTTATAATAGACGACGACTTCCTTTCGATCCCCTGCCATCAAATGAATGATGTATTGTGATGAAGCGTAGAGTGAAATAGTAAACAGGATTACGATTGCTATTAGTATCTTGTCACTCTTGTTCATCACATTCACCTCTTTCTATAGTTTGTTTAAGTAGTCAGCGGTTTCGAATTTTTTGGAGTCGGTAATAGCGACGACCAGTTCGCCTTTCGTGAAGACATAGTTTGGTCTAAAGGACACATTGAGTTGGTCTTCTAGTGATTTCCTGATGCCTATGACATTCATAGCGTAGTTGCTTCGTAAATCGAGTACTTCTACCGACTTGCCTACCCATTTGTCTGGTACGATAAATTCGACAACGGAGTGACTATCATCGAGTTCAATGACATCGATGATGTGTCTTCTGACAAGTTCATGGGCAAGCTTCTCACCCATTTCTTTTTCTGGACGGATAATTTCGTCTGCGCCTATTTGCTTATAGATTTGCATGTATGAGCGGTTCTTGGCTTTGGCGACGATCTTGGGGACGCCCAAATTCTTGGCATGCATAATGGCTAGGATGCTGGATTCCAAATGGGAACCGGTGGCTACGACGACGATGTCACAGTCTCCTAGTCCGATCTCCTTTAATAAATCAAAATCGGTAATATCGCCTACGACTCCTTGAGTCACGAAGGATGATACCCTTTCGATATTTCTTTCGTCTTGGTCGACGGCAATGATTTCGACGTCTTCAAAATTGCTGAGTGTTTTTGCTACGGATGATCCGAAGATTCCGAGTCCTAGTATACTTATTAATTTCATGGTTTTCCTCTATCCGACCAAAATGTCGGCATTCGCGTATTGTGCGACTTGTTTCTTTGAGCTTGGTCTATTGACTGATAAGAACATGGTCAATGGTCCGATTCTACCGACGTACATCAACACCATTAGAACACCTTGTGCAAGTCTTGAGAGACTTGGTGTCAAGTTGGCACTGACACCAACGGTTGCAAGCGCAGAGATTGCTTCAAACAGCATATGTATGGCCGACACCTCTGGGTGTAGTGCACATAACAACATTGTTCCTACTAATAATACCAAGGAATAGACAATAAAAACAGTGACAGCTTTCTTTATTAACGCGGGACGAACGGTTTTCTTTCGAATGTTAACGTTCTCTTGTCCTTTGATATC
>JAAZEC010000059.1 GCA_012512495.1 Erysipelothrix sp. | reverse complement strand
CGTGGAGATTTCCCATACGACCTCCTTTCCTCTAACTAGCACCATTATAAACACTCGCTGTGTCACTTTCTATACTATCGGGGCATTCTGGTAAGCGTTTTCATAGTTCGAAAAAAAAGAAGCCGCACACTCCATAGACAGACTCATCTAACTATTTCATCACAACTTCTTCTCTAAGCATAGGTTTCGTCAGTACATTCCTTATCAGTTTCGCCCTTACCAATAAAGAGTATCAAATATCTTACTTCTACCTAGTGCCGTGGTTGTCAATAAATTAGATTTTATTGACTTTCCAATTCAAATATACCACAAATCAGCCAACAATCAAGATAATTGTCAAAAAAAGTTATATGTTGTGGCTTTTTTAGCAAGTTTCTTTATTTGGCCATAATTAAGCTCGTCTAAATCGAATTTACCCTGGTGAATAATTTGAACCTTCGCCCGATACAAACGCTCCAACTCTTTCAGATCATTCTTGCTGAGTCTAAGATTGTTGATGACATCCCTGCGATCTGTATGATAAGAAAGTTGGATCAGATTCAGTAAGGTGAACTTCAAACCTCTGAAATAGGCATCCACCGCAACCTCAAGCTCCTTAAAGATTAGTAAGCTCTTCTCATTCATTGTACGATCACGAAGGAGTGCTATCGCCTCATCCACCGTTACCGCAGTCACGCTAAAATCCGGAACCACCAGCTTCAATACTTCCTGCCTCATCTTATCCTTAGGAATTTGATCATAGACAACGAAAATAGCATCAATGTCTAATTCCCTCAGTTTGACGAAATTCAACTCACTCTTAATGAGCTTAAAATAAACACATGCACGTAAATCTTTCCCCATTTGATTCCCACATTTCTAGTATTATGTTTCTGTCCTTGATAAGTACAATATACCATATTTCACAAACCTTGAAAATCGCTTTTTGTATATTAATTGCTGGACTTTTAACAATAAATTATAATAGCACTAAGAAAGAGGTGACACCATGAACGACAACAAGATTTACGAGATGGCCTTCTCTCGTGTTTACCCTCATTACCTCACCAAAGCACATAAAAAACAGCGAACCAAAGAAGAAGTCGATCAAATCATCACCTGGTTAACCGGATACAATACCGCTCAACTAGAGACGATTCTAGAAGAAGAAACCGACTTCAAAACATTCTTTGAACAAGCACCAAAGCTAAACGCTCATAGAAACTTGGTCACCGGTGTCATTTGTGGAATCCGGGTCGAAGAGATGGAACCAACTCTCATGAAAGAAATCCGGATACTCGACAAATTAATCGATGAGCTCGCTAAGGGTAAAACGATGGAAAAGATACTACGCTGACAAGTCTATTTAAAGAGTCCACCCAACATTCCAGTGAGCATATCACCGATAGACGAGTCCGTCTTGTCTGAAGCTTTAACCTGTTTCGTTACCTTACCCAGTAGATCACCAAGTCCACCCGAATCCTTTTGTGTACTCTGTTGTTTCTTCTGGTTACCAAGATAACCCATAACTAGTGGGGCCAACATGCTGAGCATGGAAACGACCTCACCCATGTCAAGACCGGATTGCTTCGCAATACCCTGAGCCACGGTATCCTTCTTACTACCAAGGATATGATTCAACATCTTGCTGGAATCTTCCTGATCGACTCGCTTCAAGAAACCAAGAACATCACTCCCATCATCATCTTCATGATCCTGGAGAGCCTTCTCTAAAGAGGTTCTCTTTTCTTCATTCTGGGCATTTATTCCAAGCTTCTCAAGAAGAACAGGAACACCCATTTGGGCTACTTTAGTAACCTTCTCAGGTTCTACTTGTTTATCCTTTGCCAATTCTTTGAGTGTTTTCTCATCAAATAAGTCCGTTAATAATTGTGATAAATCCATTTTCTTTCTCCTTTATGATTTTCTTGATTATATCATTAATTGAGTTATTAATAGGTTTTTACGCTGTTTTATGGTGTAAAAAAAGCAATATCAAATGATATTGCTAGGTTTGTTATTCGCTATCTAAAACTTGAGCCGCCGTAATGAGGGCCAGATTGTAAACATCTTGTTGGTTACAACCACGAGACAAGTCATTAACTGGGCTATTAAGTCCCTGAAGTACTGGACCAATCGCTTCATAGCCACCAAGGCGCTGAGCAATCTTATAACCAATATTACCAGCATCCAGCGTTGGGAAGATAAAGGTATTCACATGACCCGCAACCTCGGAGCCCTTAGCCTTAGTCTGACCCACAGATTCAACGTAAGCCGCATCAAACTGCAACTCACCATCAATCTTAAGTTCCGGATATCTTTCCTGAGCAATTCTCAGTGCTTCCGTTACTTTCTCAGTTTCGACAGACTTCGCTGAGCCCTTCGTAGAGAAAGACAACAAGCCAACCACTGGTTCAACCCCAAATTGCTTCGCCGTCACGGAAGAAATCTTTGCATTCTCAGCAAGATCCTCAGCAGTCGGGTTAATGTTGATGGCACAATCCGCAAAGAACAAACGCTCATCTCCCTTAACCATGATAAAGATACCACTCGTCTTCGTTAAACCAGGTTTCATTTTAATGATTTGAAGTGCAGGACGGATTGTCGCTGCTGTGCTATTCGCTGCACCCGAAATTAGTCCATCCGCAATACCAAGATAAACCAACATGGTCCCAAAGTAATTATTATCATTTTTCAGGAGCTCAATTGCTTGTTCCTGAGTCATTTTTCCATTGCGACGATCAACCAAAGCAGCCACCATCTCATCAAACGCTTCATACTCATCTTGATTAATGATTTGAAGGTTTCCAAGGGAAAGGTTATTCTCGTCAGCAAGACTCTGAAGCTTTTGACGATCACCAATCACCACCGGTGAAACATGGCTTTCCTTAGCCAGTTCAATACAAGCTCCTAAGACACGGACATCATTACCTTCTGGAAAAACAAGCTTAATACGTTGCCCATCCAATTTTAGTTTTAACTCATCAAATAAATACATTCAGTCTCCTTTTGTATGCTCTACAGCTTTAAGAATTGTTCAACATCAAGTACGAAGATAGTCGCACCACCTACTTGTACTTCAACTGGAAAACTTGCATAGCGTCCAATATCATACGAGGCTGTCGAAGGAACAATTTCCGTTCTCTTCTTGCTTTCAGAACCAATCAGCTCAATAGCACGTTCAACTTTATCATCTTCAGTTCCCACAATTAATGTCGTATTTCCCGCTCTCAAGAAGCCGCCCGTCGTAGCAAGACGTGTCACTTGATAATCTTCCTTTGTCAGTGCTGATGAAACACTTGAACTATCATCATTTGATACGATAGTAAGAATTAACTTCATAAGTCATCCTCCTTTTTTGATGAATAAATTATACCATAAATAATTCATTCAGAGCCCAACTTTAACAATTCCTTGTCTTTTATTTAATTATACTAGTCAAATTGTTTGACTTATGTTGCTTAATAGATTATACTGTCATTGATCATAAGAATTGATTCCTGGGCGAATTTAGATAAAAAAAGAAAAACTGAAATCCAGTTTTTCTTTTTTAGACATTAAATCTGAAGTTAAAGATGTCCCCATCCTTAGCCCGATACTCCTTACCCTCCAAACGAAGCTTACCAGCTTCCTTGATAGCAAGTTCATTCTT
>JAAZEC010000058.1 GCA_012512495.1 Erysipelothrix sp. | reverse complement strand
TAAACTTCCTGAGACACGCTATACTCTAATCAGGTATAGAGTTCTCAGGCTCATACAAATGAAAGGTCAGGCCTTCAGCAGCCTGACTTTTCTGTTGGTTCAAACATTATTCTCGGAACCATCAAGTTCCACTCACGATTATAATAGCTACTCCCTTTTGTCTCTGTTATGAGATATTTCTTACTCTTTCCGATTTTACTATGACAAAATTCGATGAAATCATTCGATACTGTAAGCTGTCCCAATAGAAATCCCGTCTTTTGGTAGAGCCCCTGAGTATCATAATGATCTAGGTACAACCGAAGCTTGTCTTCGTTTAGGAAGCGTACTCCTTCTAAACAGTTAAGAAGCTCCTCAAGTCCAGCTATCTTATTAAGATCATGAATGCTATCGATTATGGTCCTCTCTATATCCGTTATTCTGACTCCAGTGGTATTCTTTGCTACAACGACACCTTCAGCCATTCTTGAAGCAACATATTTGTAAGTTATATTGTCATATTCAAAAGAGTTGAACCTAGTTTCTGAGGACACATAGACTTCATTATAAACTTGATTGGCAAAGCCATAATATTCAAAAGCGCTGTGATGTGAGAGATACGCGGTATCGGATATAGCACAGGCTATCTGATACCTGTTCGCTACCATCTGACCTGTTATGGGATTGACGAGTGAATAAAGATTGTTTCGTATCTTTTTAACTTTCCCTTTGTCAATAAAGCGAGACAATTGACTATACGCAGTTGACTTGTTCTTTTTGATTTTTTCTACATCCTCGATTGAAAAAACAGGAACCTTTGCTAGTTCAGTTAACACATCCATTAAACTCACCTCATTTCGTTTTTGGCATGTTGTTCTTCATATTCGAAGAATTTCGTTCCATTTTTAAACTAATCAATTAAATATATTTCAATTTTAGCACGTTATACTTTAAAAGTGAAGAATATTGTGCAATTTTTGAAATAAGAATTAAACAAGTTTCAAAACACAGAATTGATATCGACGAACTAAACTTTACACAAGCCTTTTTTCTATCTCTTGTTTCTTTTCATTATATTGCCGTTGTAGGTTGAGCCATGTTTGAGCTGAGACACCCGTAAAATCCGCTACCTTATGTGCCGTCTCTATACTCAAGTCGTCTTCTCCATTAAGTAGTTTAATCAAGCTCTCCTCCGTTGTTTCTAAGTGTTTAGCTAACACACCTGTGTTGATGTCAAGTTCGTTTAAAACATCCATCAGGTAACTTCCTGGATGGAAGGCTATGAGTTCTTGGTAGACAATCTCTAGACTCATTTATTTAGTCATCCTTTCTAAATTTAGCGTAATTTTTGTATCTGATTGTTTGTGTACAAGTGCCTTGAACTGTATCTAGATAAACTTTATCGTGATACAGTTCTATCACACTTTTAATCCCCTTACTCTAGATCCAACAATATGGCTGGAAACTAACCTGATTAATAGCCTTGTCGCCCTTTCTTATTTGTCTTTATCTTCTTGAATGTCTTGTTTAAAAGTATCTTCTAGATCTAAATCTTCAACCGACCCTAACAATTGATATTCATAGATTATCATAGGGTTGGTTTCAAAAGCATCTAGCTTGTACCTCTTTGAAGGACTTTGGTAGTCCCTTAGTTTGTAATTTGACAGATAAGTAATATCAATCCTTCCGATAGTACCGGTATTCTTTAAAAAGATCTTACACTGATTACTAATATTTTCAATGTCCAGAAGCTCATCTCTGTGAGAGGTAATGATAAATTGATTCTTGGGTAACGTTGTTACTACCATCTCAAAGAAGTGTATAAGAAGTTCAACTAAATCCGGATGTAAGTCAGCTTCAATTCCATCAATAAAGAAAACAGAGTTGTCATAGAGATTTGAAATGACTATAGAAATTATTCTTAATATTTGCTTCGTTCCTGAAGATAGTTCATCATAACTAAAAATCATGTTGGAGTTGTGTACGAATCCTATTCTATACGTTTCATTTCTTCCTGAATCAGTTTTAGTCACTATCCTTTTATTTTTAACTTCATAATACATTTTAGACTGTTCATCGACGAACAAACCTATATACTTTTTAGCTTCAATGCTTTTATCAATATTCTTATATACAAAATTTATCTTTGTAAACAGGTCGTTTTCCTCTTGATTTAATTGAGAGACACTTACCTCTTTTATATCCAAATCCGCATTCAATATGAATGCATCAAAAACATTCTTTAACTTAGGATCTTGATTGATCTCAATGATTTGGCTAAGAATATCATCATCACTTGGATCTTCAAAACAAGTAATAAACACTGAGGTTTTTAAAGAGTCTAGCATCTGTAACACTAGCTTGTTCTTTTTCATGGTTGTTTCGAACATTGTTAACAACAAAGTATAACCATTAACTTTCTCAATCAGTCTTCTTTCAGAAGCTATAAAGTAGTCTTTATGAGCAAATTTTTCACTACGAAGAAAGAGCTTTGTCTCTCTAGAAGAACGATTGACTTTGCTATACATCCACTCATCTATCACAATCTTATTATTGATATTAATTTCAAACCCATACCTAATCTCATTCTCTTCATCCTCAATAATCATTTCAAAGAGAGAATTGACTTTTGAAATCGTTGGCTCAAATGGACTCAAGTTCATTTGGCCTTTCAGAAGAAACTGAAAAGACTCTTTGACTGCTCTCAACAAATTTGATTTACCAATATTGTTCTTACCGTATATCAGTGCAAAATTCGAAATGATATCCTTATTGAATTGGTGAGCAGCTACCAGCTCATTACTCGTCGTGAAATCAAGTATGATTTCATCTTTAAAATTTTAGAGATTTCTAATTATAATTTGTTTTAACATCAATACCACTCCTGTTGCATAAAGACTATCGTAGCATTAAATCACAATCAACGAAATAGCGATATTTAACGAAATATCGTAAAATATTTCACTTTAGAATGATGTATAGAGAGATTATATCGCTCTAAATGTTAACGATGTCCATATTCCAAACTCTTTGACTCTCATACAAAAACACTCCCCGTTAGTAGACAATACCTTGTTCAGATATTACGCTTGTCTACCTAATGGGGAGTGAAAAGATTTGGTGCTATTCTTGGGTTACATGCTTAAATCTATTCCATTAACCTCTTCAATCAATTTGAGATGACTTGTGGGAATTAGATGTGGATTAAGTGCTCCACAGAGACTTGTTGAGACAGCTCCTAGGGTATCAGTATCGCCACCGATGGTAGCGGAAATCTGAGCTGAGGTAAGCGGGTCACCCTTACTCAGGTAGGCGATAGCTAGGGCACTGGGGACCAGTTCAATCGTTTCTAGTCCTGTTCCTACCTCTAGATACAAACGTTGCATAGCTATCTCAACAGAACTGGTATCAACGATTTCTTTAGCGAGCTTCATTCGATGCTGGATGGAGGCCGTTGGGAGCTGGTTACCATACTTGCTAGCTAGGTTGGCCGTCTTTGAAGCAATCTGCCAGATTTCTTCCCAGTCGCTTCCTTCACGGAGGATGTAGCTCGCTACAGCGGTAATGACACAGGCTCCCTGAATTGCGATAGAAGTGTTGTGGGTGGGTTTACAGATGTCAGCGACTGTCTCTACTAGAGTGGGCAAGTTTTGATAGTCACAGACAATGCCTAATGGTGCGATCTTCATAGCAGCACCATTGGTTGTTCCCATCTTTCCTGTTTCTTCTAGAGAGACACCGTTTTTGATAGCTTCAAGTGCTCTGTGTGTGCTTGGTCCAGTTACGAACTCTGCAATGGGTGAGTTGACACTCCATTCCATCAGTTTAGCGAGATACAGGTTCACATTCACAATACCATTGGACTCATTGATCATTTCCATCATCATGAGGGAGTTCATGGTATCGTCGGTGATTGAGCCTGCTGGTCTGTTCTTGGAAATAACACTGAAGTCAAATGAAGGTTTAAGCTCTGTAATGTCTCCAATGTTTTCTCTTATGAACTCTTGGCTGAGCATCTCGGTAGGCATGCCGAAGGCATCACCGAGTGCACAGCCTTGAATTAGACCACAGATCCTCTTAGGGTCGATGCCAAACATCTTATGATAACTCAAAGATGGTAGCATCAGTCACTAGTACTGGTGCAGCGAGCTTGGTAAT
>JAAZEC010000057.1 GCA_012512495.1 Erysipelothrix sp. | reverse complement strand
GTAATAATGAGCTAC
Organism: Erysipelothrix sp.; assembly: GCA_012512495.1. Classification (GTDB taxonomy): domain Bacteria; phylum Bacillota_I; class Bacilli_A; order Erysipelotrichales; family Erysipelotrichaceae; genus JAAZEC01. The sequence goes on along the minus strand of JAAZEC010000057.1, from coordinate 3,567 downwards.
CTTCACAACATTTCAGAACTACCCAAGAGATGCTGGAGGGCTATCCCTACCTGGATCCTGAGCTCGTGAAACAGATGGTCATCGATAATACCCAGAAAATCAATGAACAAATTGAAGTCATTCAGCCGATTCCTGCTGAGCTCTATACGCCACACATTGAAGGATCCGATGATAAATTAAAAGAAATCTGTTATAACAATGCACACAGGATCTATGGAAATCCCTTACCTGAACTGGTCGAAAAGCGCTTGGTTCGGGAGTTGAATTCCATTATCACTAATGGCTATGGTGTCATTTATTATACGTCCTACCTCTTGGTGAAACACTCCCTGGAACATGGTTATATGGTCGGTTCACGGGGTTCCGTAGGCTCTAGCTTTGTGGCGACCATGGCCGAAATAACAGAGGTCAATCCCTTGGCTCCACACTATGTTTGTGACCAGTGCCACTACCATCACTTCTTTGTCGATGGTGAATACTCTTCGGGCTATGACTTGCCCAACAAGAACTGTCCTAACTGCCAAACACCACTGTTAAGAGAAGGCCAGAACATTCCTTTTGAAACTTTCCTAGGTTTTGAAGGGGACAAGGTACCTGATATTGACTTGAACTTCTCCAGTGAGTTTCAGGAACAAGCCCACGCGTTTACGAAGGAAATCTTTGGTGAGGACAAAGTGCTCAGAGCTGGCACCATTGGTACCATTGCCGATAAGACAGCCTTTGGCCATGTTAGTGGCTATTTTGAAGAACACCCCGATAAACAGACCTCTCATAGCGCTTATAAGGAATACTTAACACAAGGTTCAACCGGTGTTAAGCGCAGTACTGGACAACACCCCGGTGGCATCATCGTTATTCCCCAAGACAAGGATGTGTTCGATTTCACTCCCTATCAGTATCCGGCCAATAATCCGGATGCTACGTGGCTCACGACACACTTTGAATTCAATGATATTCATGACAACGTCCTGAAGCTGGATATCCTTGGACACGTGGATCCCACGGCCATGAAGTATCTTGAGCGGGTAACTGGTGTTGATCCAAAAGAGATACCGATGAACGACGAGTTAACCATGTCGCTATTCTCTTCCACCGATGCTCTCATGATTGATGAGAGAAGGGCGCTAGATAAGAACGGGGCCGTTGGACTGCCCGAGTTTGGTACCAGTTTTGTCCGTAAGATTCTGGACGATACTAAGCCGACCATGTTCTCGGATTTAGTCCGCATTTCCGGTTTGTCCCATGGCACGGATGTGTGGTTGGGCAATGCTTCGGAACTGATTTCATCAGGTCAGATGCTGCAAGATGTCATTTGTTGTCGAGACGATATCATGACGGAGCTCATTCAAATGGGCTTGGATTCGAAAATTTCGTTTGCGATTATGGAATCGGTACGTAAAGGCAGGGGACTCAAGCCGGAATGGATCGAAGCTATGAATGCGCAAGAGGTGCCTCAGTGGTACATTGAATCCTGCCTGAAGATCAAGTATCTCTTCCCGAAAGCACATGCCGTCGCCTACTGTATGATGGGTTATCGGGTCGCCTGGTTCAAGGTCCATCGGCCCTTGGCTTTCTATGGCCAATTCTTCACGCTACGCTGTGATGCCTATGAGATTGAAACATTAATGGCTGGCAGTGATGCTATTCTGGCACGCATTAATGACATCAATTCCCGTCGCAACTCCTACAACATTGAAAACAAAGTGACCAACAAGGAGCTTCAGCTACTAACGACGTTGGAAGTGGCCTTGGAAATGACGCTACGCGGCTATCGATTCAGTCAGTTGAACATCAATAGTTCACCGGCTGTCGAGTTCTTGCCAGACCCTAACGATGATAAGCAGTTGATGATTCCCTTCGTTGCCATGGATGGCCTTGGTGGAAATGTCGCGCAATCCATTGTGAAGGCGAGGGAGGAGAATCCATTCTTGTCGCTAGAGGACGTTCAAGCTCGGACTGGACTCAATTCAACGCTGTTAAATCAGATGAAAAAGCTGAATGCGGTGGATGGTTTATCGGATACCAATCAAATTTCCTTGTTTTAGTGTGCCTTGATTTGATATTTGTTGTAAAACTTGCTATAATGGTAACGATATTTAACTAAGGAGTGGTTGCGCCACTCCTTCTATTATGTAAAAAGAGGTGTCTTGTGGACCAGTTAGATCAAATTAAAGCAATCGTTGAACCGATTTTATTAGAAAATGGTTTACGATTATACTCTATGAATTGGACGAAGTTCCAACATATGAAAGCCTTGGAGATTTCCGTGATCACCACCGAGGGCGTGCTCGATATCGACCGCATTGCCCAGGTCAGCGAACCGATATCAGAAGCGTTAGATGCCAGTGAGCTCATTTCCTTTGAATACCTGCTGGATATCGGCAGTGCAGGAGCCGAGCGCGAATTAGCATTCGACGAGTTAGATGGGGCTCTTGGCAAGTATGTGTATGTCAAATTCAAGAATCCACTTCAAGGTGCTGATAGCGTGTATGGAGATCTTGTCGCTGTAGATGAATCTTCCATGACCATCGAGTATCGTGTCAAACAAGCAAAGAAAAGAATCCAGTTAGATAAAGAAAAGGTAGCTAAGATACGCTTAGCTGTGAAAGTGTAAGGAGTGAACATGAATATTAATGCCCTAGTAGAGGCGATGTCTAGTATTGAAGACAATCGTAACGTATCTCAAGAAATCATTATCGAAGCGCTTAAGGAAGCTCTTACCAAAGCTTTCCGCAAGCAAATCAACGTCCCAGACGCAGATGTTAGCATCGAAATTGATAGTGAGGGTGAAATGCATCTGTATCAGCAGTATGAAGTGGTCGAAGAAGTTGAAGACGACGAACTGCAAGTAGAGTATGCGGAAATCATCAAAAGAGATCCGAGTCTAGAAGTTGGTCAATATTATAAAGTTGAGTTCTCAATAGATGATATTGGTCGTGGCGCTGCTTTGTTAGCGAAACAGGTCTTGAAACAAAAGATTCGTGAAGCTGAAAAGCAAGCAGTTTACGATGAATACATCGACCAACTAGATGAAATGATTATCGGTGAAATCGAGTCGGTGGAAGATAAATTTGTTATTGTCAACCTCGGCAAAGCCTTGGCTGTCATGCCACGGGCTCAACAGATTCCTGGAGAGTTCTACCGTGAAGGTCAACGCTATCGTGTCGTCATTACGGAAGTCATCAAGGACACCAAGGGAGCACAAGTCATTGTCTCCCGTGCCGATGAGAAGCTCGTCAAGAGACTCTTTGAAAAAGAGGTTCCTGAGATTTACGATGGCGTGGTTGAAATCAAAGCCATTGCTCGTGAAGCAGGGGAAAGAACCAAGATTGCGGTTCATTCCAAAGACCCTGAAATCGATCCAATTGGCGCCTGCATCGGACCTAGAGGTTCGCGTGTACAAGTCGTCATTGAAGAGTTGAAGGGTGAAAAGATCGATATCTTTGAATGGTCAGAAAACCCTATCGAACTGATTAAGAACGCACTATCACCCGCACAGGTACAAGCCGTCTTCCCAAATCCTGAGAAGAAGGGCCTCACTGTCGTGGTCGAAGATAACCAGTTATC
>JAAZEC010000056.1 GCA_012512495.1 Erysipelothrix sp. | reverse complement strand
TTTGGTGAGAGTGTCATGGTGACCATTCGTAACTCACAAAGAATGGTGTACCGGCAGGTATTGCCTTACGAGGTGACTTTTGGCAAGGTTCCATTGGGTGCGAGTGTCGTTTATGTCAATTCGATGGGTCGAATTGGGATTGCTATCAATCAGGGCTCGTTCTCTAAAGCGTATGGGATTGGTATGGGACACCAATGGGAAGTATGTTTTAAAAAGCATAGCAAATCTCCCTAGTCATGAAGAAAGTTCTCGTTTTTGATGCTGAACCAACACAGATAATGACCTTTGGTGAAATGCCAGCGAGTCTTGATGTCGGATACAATGTCTAATAGTCTTGTTATTAGACGTAATTTAGTCATCATGGTGGTGTCTGATGACGAGGATATGATTAGGAGAGTGTATGAGGGACTTAAGTAAGATGGTGAGGAACTAATGGAGCTTCAGGAAACATTCTGGAGTCCATTGTATGGCTATCTGGTTGATAAGTTTGTTGCCGGTTGACAGTTAAACTTTGAGATTAAGGGTAATCATACTATGTGATTTAGGCTTAGGATTTGTGATCTCTTAGAGATAGTAGTTGACAAAGGGATGGTCAATTGTGTATTATAAGTAAGCTTATGAATATAAGTGAGAGTCCTCGAGCAGGACTAATATTTATGAAGAAAAAGGAACACCTGGAAGTGTGTGTTAGAAAGGAGAATTATAAATGCCAACTATTAATCAATTAATTAGTCAGGGCCGTTCAAGTAAAGTGTACAAATCAAAGTCACCAGCTTTACAAAGAACACTGAATACATTGAAGCGCGAAACAACTAAGGTCAACTCACCTCAAAAGCGAGGAGTTTGTACTCGTGTTGGAACAATGACACCTAAGAAACCTAACTCAGCATTAAGAAAATATGCTCGTGTACGTTTGAGCAATGGAATGGAAGTTACTGCTTACATTCCTGGTATCGGTCATAACCTTCAAGAGCACAGTGTTGTCTTGATTCGCGGCGGACGTGTTAAGGACTTACCTGGGGTACGTTATCACATCGTTCGTGGAACATTGGATACAGCCGGAGTTACTGGTCGTATGCAAAGCCGTTCACATTATGGAACTAAGAAGCCTAAATAAGCCAGAAATTATGAAAGGAGATTAAAAGATGCCTAGAAAAGGACATGTAGCTAAGCGAGACGTATTGAATGATCCGATTTACAATTCAAAACTTGTAACGCGTTTAATCAATAAAATCATGATTGATGGTAAACGAGGAACAGCTAGCAAAATCTTATATGATGCATTTGAAATGGTCGAAGCAAAGACAGGCCGTCAACCAATGGAAGTCTTTGAACAAGCCTTAAGCAATGTTATGCCACAACTAGAACTAAAAGCCCGCCGTGTGGGTGGTTCTAACTACCAAGTACCAGTGGAGGTTAGCCAAGAGCGTCGTCTGACATTAGGACTTCGTTGGTTGGTGAACTATGCTCGACTTCGCAATGAGAAGACTATGCAACAACGTTTATGCAATGAAATTATCGATGCAGCAAACGGCGCAGGAGCTTCAGTTAAGAAACGCGAAGACATTCACAGAATGGCAGATGCCAACAAGGCCTTTGCACACTACCGTTGGTAAGCTTAAAAAGAAGTTGAAGGGAGAAACCACATTATGGCACGTGAGTTTGCACTAAAGGATACACGTAATATTGGGATTATGGCGCACATTGATGCGGGTAAGACCACTACGACGGAACGTATCCTGTACTATACGGGACGAATCCACAAAATAGGCGAAACTCATGATGGGGGAGCCCAAATGGACTGGATGGCGCAAGAGCAAGAACGTGGTATTACCATCACATCTGCTGCGACGACCGCTTCATGGAAAGGTCACCGCATCAATATCATTGATACCCCAGGACACGTCGACTTCACAGTTGAAGTTGAACGTTCACTGCGTGTACTCGATGGCGCAGTTACTGTCCTTGATGCTAAGAGCGGTGTTGAACCGCAAACAGAGACAGTTTGGCGTCAAGCAACAACCTACAAAGTACCTCGTATTGTCTTCATTAATAAAATGGATGCCACCGGAGCAGACTTCTTCATGGCAGCTAAAACCATTAAAGACCGTTTAGGAGCTAAGAGTGCTCCTATCCAGTTCCCTATCGGAGTCGAAGCTGATTTCAAAGGCTTAGTTGACATCGTAGAAATGAAGGCTCATATTTTCACTGACTTAGAACACCGTGATGATGAACTAGTCGATATTCCTGCTGAATTATTAGATCAAGCGAAAGAACTTCGTGCAGAACTAGTTGAAGCAATTGCTGAATACGACGAAGACTTCATGATGAAGGTTCTAGAAGGTGAAGAGGTAAGTATCGAAGAGATTAAATCGACAATCCGTAAGGCTGTACTATCTGCGGAATTCTTCCCTGTATTATGTGGAGCAGCCTACAAAAACAAAGGAGTACTTCCTATGTTAGATGCGGTTGTTGACTACCTCCCTTCACCACTGGATGTACCTCCAATAGCAGGTACTCTGCTTGATGGCACTCCTGAAGTGCGTCATGCAGACGATTCAGAACCATTCTCAGCATTAGCCTTTAAGGTTATGACCGATCCATTCGTTGGACGTCTCACATTCTTTAGAGTCTATTCTGGAACCGCAAAGTCAGGTACTTACACCTATAACGTTACTAAGAGCAATCGTGAACGTTTCGGCCGTATCATGGCAATGCACGCTAACCACAGACAAGAAATTGATGAAGTCTATTCCGGAGATATTGCCGCAGCTGTTGGTTTCAAATCAACTTCAACAGGTGATACACTCTGTGATGAAAAGCATCCTATTATTCTTGAATCGATGGTCTTCCCTGAACCAGTTATCTCATTATCACTTGAACCTAAATCAAAGGGTGACTCCGATAAGATGGGCCTTGCTCTTCAAAAATTAGCTGAAGAGGATCCTACCTTTAAGACTTACACGGATGATGAAACAGGCGATACAATCATTTCTGGTATGGGCGAATTACACTTGGACATTATTGTTGATAGACTCAAGAGAGAATTCAAAGTGGAAGCCAATGTTGGTGCACCACAAGTATCGTATCGTGAGACTATTACCCAAGAAGCTGAGTGTGAAGGTAAATTCATTCGTCAATCAGGTGGTCGTGGACAATATGGACACGTTTGGATCAAATTTGAACCAAATCCTGGTAAAGGCTTTGAATTCGTTGACAAGATTGTTGGTGGAACTGTTCCTCGTGAATATATTAAACCAGCACAAGAAGGTCTTGTCGCAGCACTTAATAACGGGTTGATTGCTGGATATCCAATCATTGACTTGAAGGCCACTCTATTTGATGGTTCATCACACGATGTGGATTCCTCGGAAATGGCTTATAAGATTGCCGCATCAATGGCACTCAAACAAGCTGCTACCAAAGCTGCACCTGTTCTCCTTGAGCCAATCATGGACGTTGAAGTCGTAGCACCTGCGGACTATTTAGGTTCAGTTATGGGTGACGTATCGAGTCGTCGTGGACAAATCAGAGATCAAGAAGAGCGTCAAAACACAATTGCGGTTCGCGCATTCATTCCACTTTCAGAAATGTTTGGATATGCGACCGACCTACGGTCATTTACACAAGGCCGTGGTAGTTACACGATGCAATTCGATCACTACGAGAAGGTTCCTAAGAGCTTGAGTGAAGATATCGCGAAGAAAAACGCTCGCGGTTAGGGATTTCAGTAAAGTGTATTGATTTTTAAAAGGTTATACATTAGAATAAGAATGAACTAATATAAGAAAATCTAGGAGGATAAAACAATGGCAAAACAAAAATTTGACCGTTCCAAAACGCACATGAATGTTGGCACATTAGGTCACGTAGACCATGGTAAGACAACATTAACTGCTGCTATCACTACATACTTGTCAAATGCAGGTCTTTCTGAAAAGAAAGGCTATGACCAAATTGACAACGCTCCAGAAGAAAAAGAACGTGGAATCACAATTAATACTTCACACGTTGAGTATTCAAGTGCTACACGTCACTACGCACACGTTGACTGCCCAGGACACGCCGACTATATCAAGAACATGATTACCGGTGCTGCTCAAATGGATGGTGCTATCTTAGTTGTTGCGGCAACAGATGGTCCTATGCCTCAAACACGTGAGCACATCTTACTTGCACGTCAAGTAGGTGTACCTAACTTCGTTGTATTCCTAAACAAATGCGACATGGTTGATGATGAAGAACTTATCGACCTTGTTGAAATGGAAGTTCGTGAACTATTAAGCGAATATGAATACGATGGAGACAATATCCCAGTTATTCGCGGTTCAGCTCTAAAGGCTCTTGAAGATGATCCAAAATGGATCAAACCAATGGAAGAACTAGTTGAAGCTCTTGACAATTACTTCCCAGACCCAGTTCGTGATACTGACAAGCCTTTCTTGATGTCAGTTGAAGACGTCTTCACTATTTCTGGTCGTGGTACTGTTGCGACAGGACGTATTGAACGTGGTACTGTTAAACTTGGTGAAGAAGTCGATATCGTTGGTATCAAGGATACTCGTAAGACAGTTGTTACTGGTCTAGAAATGTTCCACAAGCAACTTGACGAAGCTATCTCAGGTGATAACGTGGGTGCACTTCTTCGTGGTGTTAACCGTGAAGAAGTTGAACGTGGTCAAGTACTATGTAAACCTGGATCTGTTAAGCCACACACTAACTTCAAAGCTCAAGTATATGTATTGAGCAAAGAAGAAGGTGGCCGTCACACTCCATTCGTTAGTAATTACCGTCCACAATTCTACTTCCGTACTACAGACGTAACTGGTGTCATCAACCTTCCTGAAGGTGTTGAAATGGTTATGCCTGGCGATAACATTGAAATGAATGTTGAGCTTATCAACCCAATCGCGGTTGAACAAGGTACTAAATTCTCAATTCGTGAGGGTGGACGTACTGTTGGAGCTGGCAACGTTTCAGAAATCATTAAGTAAGAAGTTAAACTAAGGTTCAGCGATGCTGAGCCTTTTTTTGTCCACTTGGCAATGAAATGTAACCACATACCACCGTATTCTTTTAAAGGATAAGCAATTAAGATAAAATAGTGTCAACTCAAGGAGGTAGTCAGATGAAAATAAAAGTGATCGTCGATGACAATCATGATCCGGAAACGATAACACTCACTACTGCCAAGATGAGTAAAGAAATCGAGAGAATGGTAGAGGAGTTCAATCAGGACTCACTGCTGGTAACCCATCGGGGAAGCGAGTTTTTGCTCAATGTTAATGATATTTACTTCTTCGATGTTGATGCCGAAACTGTCTACTCTCACTTGCCACATACTTCATATCCCACCAAGTTTCGGCTCTATGAACTTGAGGAGATATTGCCCAGCTACTTTGTCAGGATTTCCAAATCCACCATCGTTAGCCTCAAGCATATCACATCAATTACTCGGAACTTATCAACGGTGAGAGAAGTACGGTTTCATGACTCGCATAAAATTGTCTATTGTTCCCGCAAATATTATCCAATCCTGAAAAAGAAAATGGAGGAAAAAACATTATGAACAAGCGTTTTAAAGACATCTACTGGGCCTTCGTCCTGATTGCCTTCGCACTAGGCATCCTAGCCATAGCCTTCGGCTTTCTAACCACCCCCACGGTCCGTTTAGTCTGGTCAGTCGTCATAGGGGTTGTAGCCTTAAGCAGTCTTATTAAACTTAACTGGATTGGCTTCTTCTTCCTTTCAGCAGTCGTTGTCCATATCAACGCCGCACAGCTGGGCGTGCAATCAATATGGGCTATTTATCTCGCAGCACTACTTCTATCAATCGCGATGCAATCATTGACCTGGCGCTTCAAAGTAAGAAAAGGACCAAAGATTCATTTTCACAAGGATATCGATTTAGGGATGAACCGTAAATCAAGCAATTCACAGACCCTTCATGGGGAGCATATTTATATTGAAAACAACTTTGCTGAAGCAGCAAAATATATACAGTCTACCAATCTAGAGAGTGCCTCGATTGAAAACAACTTCGGACACCTGAGAGTGTACTTCGACCAAACGACCTTCTCAGCAAATAGAACTATCATCTATATCGATAACAACTTCGGCAAGACCACCCTGTACTTTCCTCGAAACGTAAACATCGATAACCAGATGTCAGCGACCTTCGGTGGAGTAGACACAAAGGGAGACCTTGATACCAACAACGATCAACCGTGGGTTATTGTATCGGGTGATGCCACTTTTGGAAGTGTCGAGATCATCATCATCTAATCCCATTGAAAGCCTTAATCAAATAAGGCTTTTATTATGCACCAAGTATGATATATTAATTACAGTAAGAAAAAGGAGTGAGAACATGAACAGCAATCCATTAACACATTGCTAGACCACAGTTTATGTTCTATTCTATTGGCATAAACTTCCTCAAACATAAAGGAGTCCTATGCTAGAAATAAATAATTTATCAGTCTCTCTCATCAAAGATGATAGGCCACTTTTCACCAACCTGTCACTAACTATCAACAAGGGAGAGAAAGTCGCTCTCATTTCCGAAGAAGGAAATGGCAAGAGCACACTACTAAAACTAATTAACGGTGAAACCATGGAACACCTGCTCGTCAAGGGTCAAATCAAGACTCATCAACTGTTGTTGGGATATCTCCCTCAGACGCTGGAAAGACAAGAGCGCAGTGTGATGGAATACTTCAGCGAGTCATTACCCGATCTTTATCAAGACTACGGGTCTTTTCTGGCTCGCTTACAACACTTTGGTTTACCAGAAGACCTGTTGAATCGAAGTGCCATGAGCACGCTATCCGGTGGAGAGCGAATCAAATGCCAGCTCATCGTATTAGAGCTGTTGAAGCCTGACATCTATCTACTGGATGAACCCTCCAATGATATCGATTTGAAAACCATTTACTGGTTAGAAGAATTCATTCTGAAGCTAGAACAACCCCTTCTCTTTGTCTCCCATGATGAACTTCTCATCCA
>JAAZEC010000055.1 GCA_012512495.1 Erysipelothrix sp. | reverse complement strand
GATGCTGGAGTTGGCTTCAATCGCCGCAAGCTGTTCGTCTGTCTTCTCTGGGTAGCGTGGAACTTTCAGAAATTCCCAGAGATTACCATCGGTCGTAATATTAGCTTGGGTCGCTTTAATACTGTTCGTCTTTCCTTGTTGAACGATTTGCGTGAAAACGACATTGTTATGGTTTTCCTGATACGACATCATATTACTGGCATACTCATTGAGCAAATAAATATCCTTAGAATAAGATTCCATTTGATCATAGTTCATTCGCACATAGAAATCATAGGAAATCGGCTGTTCATTGACGTAAATTGAGTTAATCTCGGATTCGAAACGACTAAGGATATAGAACGAACTCGTACACAGCATTCCCACAAGCACCATCATGAGGAAACGACGCGGCGTAATGGAGTACAAGCGTTTCATGTAGAATTTTCTAGTAAATAGTCCATCATAGTTTCTCTTACGATCAAAGATTCTTGAGATCGATGGGTTAAGATTAATCAGCTTATTGCCAAGGGTAAAGATCCCAAATACAATCAATGACACGACGATATTAACAAACACAATCATCCGATGATAGGTAAACATCTCCGACACGTACAACAGCTTCTCCTGGAAGACTAGCTGTAAGAGCCAGTTGATACCTAACCAGACCACAAAGCCAATCCCGACGATATACACTTCGTGGAGTAATTTCATGGATTCAATCTGTGAGCTCTTGATACCAATTTTCGTCATACTGTCGATGTCCTTTTCGATCGCCAGTTCCTGAAGGAACACGAGATAGAATAGAATGGACACCATCAGGACGAATAGTGATACGAATTGGAAACTGGACATGAAACCAATCGATGAACTCATTAATGCGGAAGCATTGATGATGTTACCAAGTGATTGGAAGATGACGTAGAAGGAATCGTATTGCGAGGAGCTGATCTGTAGATCAGAGGCCAGCTTCTGTTCGTTTGCTAGCGAATAGTCATCATAATAAACGATGTACTTAGTAACGAAACGAGTACGTGGTGCACTATAGTTGTTCATTGTGTCCGTCACATACGATTGGTCACCGACCAAGATCATGTAATCGAGGTACTTGTCCTCATCGACATAGATCGTCTCCGCGTAGACGGAGTTACCACCCGTGGGATCATATTCATAGTCGGATAGGACGTTGAGGAAGCGTCGGTTCACGCCGGAATGCTGGTAGACCGAAGCAATCTCCATCTCAATGGTGACCTTCTTGGCACCCTCTGCCTGTTTCTCAACAGGAACAGAAGTCGTTTTGCCAAGGGCAGCGTTTACGGATCCGAAGTTCAAGATCGCATAGGCTGAGGAGACGGCCACTTCATGGTCCTTGACCTCCGTGACCTCCTTACCCGCGATACTCTTGACTTGGGCGTATTCGTTACTTTCTAGGAATAGGTCGTCACTCATGATAATGGCGCGTGAGCGGACAACTTCTTCGATACCGTAGGCTTCTTTATCAATATAAGACATTAAATACCAGGTCAAGCCTCCTGGATAATTGATTTCTTCATTTCGGAAGGCATAGATTTGAGTGAAGGGTGCTCTTTCATCTTTCAGTTGTTCCTGAAGGATTAGTTCGCTATGAAAAAGCGAGACATAGACTTGGGCCAAAAACAGAATGACCACGAGTAGGCCAATCTTTATTGCCTTATAGGCGCGAGGATAATGGGCAATTATTCTATAAATTAGCTTCATAAACTTCACCCACTACGTCCATGATATCTTTGAGACGCGAGCTTTGATCCTTGTCCCCCAACTGTAAATCACTGACAAAGTGGCCATCATAAAGATATAGCAACCTACTCGCATAACTCGCGATGGATGGTGAGTGGGTAATCATAATGATGCTGAGACCTTCCTCATGTAGCATCTTTAAGATCTCCATGATTTCTCTGCCACTCTTGGAGTCGAGGGAAGCAGTCGGTTCATCGGCCAGGACGACCTTCTTACCGCTGATGAGTGCACGGGCAATAGCCACTCTTTGTAGCTGACCGCCGGAACATTTCAAAACGGACTTGTCCTTGATGTCCAGGATTCCTAGTTTTTCTAACATCTCATTAACTTGTTCAACACTACTGTGATCATTTCCTAGTAGAATATTTTCAGTGACATTCAGAAAATCAATGAGTTGGAAATCCTGAAAAATCATGCCGATTTCTTTGCCTCGAAACTCGGTCAACTGCTTCTTATTTAGCGTCTGTAAGGGAGCGTCGAAATAGCTGATTTCTCCCTCGTATTCGTCTACGATTCCTGAGAGGATATTCAAAAAAGTGGTCTTACCACTACCCGATTCCCCCATGATTGCGACAAACTCACCTTCATTAATTGAGGTCTTCAAATCACTTAAGACAGTCAATTCCCCATATTGCTGTTTAATGATGTTAATATGATACATATGGCACCTCTTTCATTAATCTATTGTACTAAACAGTTAATAATCATGCAACTTTATAGGGGTGTTTTTTCAGACCCTGAGTGAAACTATTTACATTCTAGGAAGATTGCAGTAAAATGTACTATGTACTAAGAACGTAATACAAGGGAGGATCTCTTATGTTAGAACTTAAGAATCTATTAAAAGAATACACGACCGGTAACTTCACCCAGAGGGCACTGGACCAAGTATCGATCACCTTTAGAAACAACGAATTCGTTTCCATCCTTGGACCATCGGGCAGTGGTAAAACCACCTTACTCAATATCGTCGGTGGACTTGACCAGTATACCGATGGTGACCTGTTGATTAATGGGGTCTCCACCAAGAACTATAAAGACAGCGACTGGGATAGCTATCGTAATCACCAGATTGGTTTCGTGTTCCAGAGCTACAACCTCATTGAGCACCAGTCCGTTATTTCTAATGTCGAGCTGGCTCTTGCACTGAGTGGTATCAGTAAGTCCGAAAGAACCCGTCGGGCGAAAGAGGTTCTCAATAAGGTCGGGTTAATTGACCATATTAATAAGCGTCCTAACCAGCTTTCTGGTGGCCAGATGCAGCGGGTGGCGATAGCGAGAGCACTCATTAATGATCCTGAAATCCTGTTGGCCGATGAGCCTACGGGAGCACTGGATACGGAGACTTCCCTTCAGATCATGTTACTACTGGAGGAGATCGCGAAGGATAAGTTGGTCATTATGGTTACTCATAATGCACAGTTGGCTAATAAATACTCTACGAGAGTAGTTTCATTACAGGATGGTAGGGTTACGAGTGATACGAACCCAGTCTTGGATGAAGAGGGTGCCCATGGGGTATCGGGTCAATCGAAGACTAAAATGAAGTTATCGACAGCTCTTGGCCTATCGCTCAATAACTTACTTACCAAGAAAGCACGAACGATTCTGACGTCTTTTGCTGGTTCAATTGGGATTATTGGGATTGCTTTGATTCTGTCACTTTCCAATGGTGTCCAGTTGTATATCAACAACATCGAGAAAGATACGCTTGCTTCGTATCCGATTTCTATTATGGAAACATCCTTTGACACTTCGGAACTTGTCAGTATCATGACACCTCCTAAGGCCGTCGAGGATCCCAATCCCGATACCATCTATCCTTCTCTCATCGTGGAGGATTATATCAACCTGATTGGTGAGAAATCGGCTTTCAATAATTTGAGTGCTTTCAAGGAATACATTGAGGACAATCAACAATCCTTTGATTCTTTGACTCAGGGCATCCAGTATTCCTATCCGCTTAATTTGAATATCTTCAAGGAGACTACCGATGGTGGTTATGTACAGGTGGAACCTAACATTCTCTTGGATGATATTAGCACCGATACTGGACAGGGCCGTTTCAACATTGGGACGATGATGAACTCCAGTGTTATCACTGAGTTGTTGGATGACCAGAGTGAGTTGGACAACCAGTATGATGTCATGGCGGGTCATTGGCCCACTGCCTCAAATGAGGTTGTCTTACTGGCCGATGCGAACAATCAGATTCAAGACTATGCGCTTTATTCGTTGGGAATCATCGATCGTGAACAGCTCTATGAGAACTATGATCGTATCCAACAGAATTTACCTGTTGAACCGACTAATCACCCCAATTTCAAGACTGAGGATTTGATTGGTACGACTTTCAAGGTCGTCTTGAACACCGATATCTATGAACAGATTGGTGATGCTTGGGTCAATAAGGCTGATGATCAGGAGTATATGGATCATGTAATTTCAGAGGCACGTGAACTGACTATAGTCGGTGTGATGAAGGCGAAGGAGGATACGATTTCGACGGCAACTTCTAGCCTTCTAGGTTACACATCGGCTTTGACTCAGGATGTTATTAACTCTGTTAATGAACAAGAGATTGTGAAAGAGCAGCTCGCTAATCCGGAGATTAACGTGCTCTCGGGTCTTCCTTTCCCTACTGAGGATGAACCATTCTCAATGGAGGATTTGACGCCTGAACAAGCGGCTAGACTAGCAAGCATGTCGCCTGAGGAACTGGCCGAGGTCATGCAGGTGTATCAAGCGAACGCTACGGCGAGCTATGAGGGAGTCCTTGAACTCCTTGGGGTGAGCGATTTAGATGAACCGTCAATGATTCAACTCTATCCGGCCAACTTTGAGGCCAAGGATGAGCTTGCGGAAATGATCAATCAGTACAACACTGAGCAGGAAGCTGCTGGTAGGAGTGAAAATGTCATCACTTATAGTGATATCATTGAAACGATGATGAAATCGGTCACCCAGATCATTAACATCATTACCTATATTTTGATTGCTTTCGTGGCTGTTTCACTGGTGGTTTCTAGTATCATGATTGGTATCATTACTTACATTTCCGTGTTGGAGAGAACAAAGGAAATTGGTATCCTTCGTGCCATTGGTGCTTCGAAGAGAGATATCTCCCGTGTCTTCAATGCCGAGACTTTGATTATTGGTTTATTCTCTGGCTTGCTTGGCATCGGAGTAACACTACTATTGTTGATTCCTATTAACAGTATTATTCTCTCATTGACTGACGTTAGTAACCTGGCTTCCCTTCCTATTGAGGGTGGTATCATTCTTATCCTTATTTCAGTGGTTCTAACACTGGTGGCTGGAATCATACCTTCGCGTATGGCTTCGAAGAAAGATCCTGTTGAAGCTCTACGTAGCGAGTAAGTAAGAGAAATTGCTCTTTGATACTATGATAGGTAGTCACTTTAACATAACCCGGGAAACAATTCTTATCTTCATCAACCATCTGGCAATGTTACAAAACCTGACGTAATCATCCGACAAATTTTTAGTCGTTCATTTGGTAATGAATAGATCTGACGATATGTCGTTTCCCCCTCTTTTTTGCTATAATGTTGAATGAAAGGTCAGGAACCACCCATGAATAATTCACTCAAGAAACCGCCAATTCCAATTACTTCCAACTTAAGACAGCGCTACGTCACCGTCCCCGACGTTATCAGGAAAGCCAACGGGATCGAAATCTATGGTAAACGTATTCGCAGCCTCATTTTTACAACCGATCTCGCGATCGTCATGAACAACAATGCCGATGGAATCATTGCGGTGTATCCATTCACACCCCAAATCTCCATTAATAATGCCATTATCGATATTTCTTCCTCACCCGTCTTCAGTGGCGTCGGTGGAGGTGTCACCTCCGGTGAACGCTCAATTTCAATCGCCCTACAAGCCGAACTCCATGGGGCCTATGGGGTCGTCCTCAATTCTCCCGCAACCAATGAACTCATCAACGCCATGAATGATGTTTTAGACTTACCCATCGTCATAACCGTCGTATCGGAATACGAGAACGTCCGCTCCCGTATTGAAGCCGGTGCACGCATCGTCAACGTTTCTGGAGGCAAAGGTACCGCCTCTATCGTCAAGAAAATACGAGCAAAGTTCCCCGATCTACCCATCATCGCCACCGGCGGACCTAATGAGAAATCAATCCTTGAGACCATCGAAGCCGGTGCAAATGCGATCACGTTCACACCACCACCAACCGGAGATTTGTTCTCAGACATTATGGAACACTACCGCACTAAAATTGAAGAGGAACACAATAATTGAAGAAGTCACTGAAAATACTAGCATTTATTTTCGTCTTCCTGCTATCGGTAGCCAATGTTTCAGCTCAAACACTAGGAGACATTAACATCGATAGTCGCTTTATGAGCGTCATTGAAATCGACCAAGGCAACGTTACTAACCTCTACCAGAAGAACGAAGAGGCCCGCATGTACCCCGCATCTATGACGAAGGTCATGAGTGTCTTCGTAGCTGTGAAACACCTGGATAATCTGGATGAGAATGTCACACTCACAGCAGCTGACTTCGCAGGACTCAGTGCCGCCGGTGCTTCCATGGCAGGCTTCAGTGTAGGCGAAACCGTCACCATCAGCGATCTGTTACACGGTTCCTTACTAGCTTCCGGTGCCGAAGCCACCAGGACCCTAGCACGATTGATCAGTGGTGATGAGGATAGCTTCGTCGCCCTAATGAACGAAGAAGCGAAACAGCTAGGCATGAATGATACCCATTTTGTCAACACCTCAGGCCTCCATGATGATGAACACT
>JAAZEC010000054.1 GCA_012512495.1 Erysipelothrix sp. | reverse complement strand
GGGTTTTTTACGATTCCACATTTACTGACGAGTTCGATTTGTTCCCTGAGTTCAGGATGTGCCTTTAAGACCTTCCCGAACTGTGCTTCGGCTTCTCCATTACCGTAGATGTTCGCATGGTCAAAGGTTGTAATGCCTAGGGCGATCAATTCTGTAATTAATGCGTAGTAGTCTTCTGTCGAGTAATTCCACTCAGCAGCTCTCCAGTAGCCGTGTGCAATTTGTGACATTGAGAACTGTTTTGTGATGGCAATTCGTTTCATATTTCCTCCAGTTGTTATTTTAGTAAAGTTTTTGTAATTGTATCAAGTGTTGGATTGATACTCTTTGATTTTAACCTTGATATTATGATAAATTTTATAGAGGTAGATGGCCATCCCTAAGATCATAATAGCCACTAATAGAAATACAAGTTCGCGATATCGAATATAGGTGAATGTAAAGAAACCAAGGGATAGTGTCATGATGACAAGCCCAAATCTTTCAATTCTGTTCTTAACACGGGTTAAAAGGAAAATTCTTCCTTCGCTCTGATGCACCTTGGGTGGCTGATTGTCACCTTTTTCGCGTGAAAAATAATACCAGATGCCATCTTTGCCGGAATTATAAACAAAATCGACATAGAAACCATCATCGTTATATACCTGGACCGATTCGTCAGTGAGTGGTTCGGTATAGAAATCAATCAGGTATTCCTTGGGTTGGATTGTTTCATCCTTCTCAAAGGTGTAGTTTGCTTTATCGAGGTTTTTAAAGTGCCAACCTAGCGCAGATTCTTCCGCAAGGAAAGCTTCCTCTTTTTCAAAATCATAAATCGAAAACTCTTTTCTTATTATTTTTGTTTCTTTTTCTTCCATGTTCGCTCCTTAGCTAAGTGATCGGGTGTAGATGTCGTAGATGGCGTTCTTGGGGATAGAGGTCTTGGATGCGACCTCCTTAATGGCGCTAGAGGCACTGAATCCCTGTTCAATGAGTTCCTCCACCATGGCAGTAATATCGACCTCTTGAATGTCTGGCTCTTTCTCATGGGCATTGCCCTCGATAACGAGGACGAACTCACCTTTGAGTTCATCAGCCACATCAATGATGTCACTCAGGTTACCCCGTATGAATTCCTCGTGTAGCTTGGTTATTTCCCTGCCTAGTGACAGTTTTCTATCTCCCCAGCTCTCGAGTACTATTTCTAGTGTCTCCTTGAGCCGGTGCACTGCCACGTAGAAAATCATGGTGTGTGAAAAATACTTGTACTCCCGTAGGACCTTGCGTAACTGTTTCCTCGTCGTTGGTAAGAAGCCGTGGAAGAGGAAGGGTTGACTCACAAGCCCCGAGGCTACTAGCCCATTAAGAAGGGCTGAGCTGCCAGAGATGGGGACCACGTGGAAGCCTTCGTCTATGATTCTAGAGACGACGAAATTACCAGGATCACTAATGAGTGGGTAACCGGCATCGCTGACTAGCGCGACATTCTGATTGTCCTTGAGTAGTTCAATGATGCCACTGGCGCTTTCCTTTTCATTGTGGGCGTGATGGGAAATGAGTTTGGTATGGATATTAAACATCTCACAGAGCTTCTTTGTCTGTCGGGTATCTTCACAGGCGATAACATCGACGTCTTTGAGGACTTCAATGGCTCGGGGTGTCATTTCCTGTAGGTTGCCAATGGGTGTGGCGACGATATAGAGGGTTGGGACTTCTGAGCCGAAGGATTTCTGGCGTTTCATTAGTTCACCTTCTTTTCATAGTCACGGTAATCTTGGAAGGAAATCACTCTGACTTC
>JAAZEC010000004.1 GCA_012512495.1 Erysipelothrix sp. | reverse complement strand
TATATACCTACAACGTGTGAATTTATGGAACGTGATGTACTTATTGATTCCGAGGATTTTCTTGGTCGCGAATTCCCTGATAATAAGCACAATGCTTACTTAATTGTGTCCTACACGGGGGATGATGAGAAGGCACTAAAATCTATTGTCGATGATGTAGTGAAGACACTCTTTGAACAAGGGGCTATTGATGTTCTCTTATCGAATACTCTGGAGCGCCAGGGTGAGCTTTGGACTTCGCGTGGAGCGTTCTTGGAAGCGATCAAGAGCTCGACGACGGTGATGGATGAGTGTGATGTCGTTCTACCAAAGGATCAATTGAAGAATTTCTCGATTTTTGTGAAAGAGCTTCAAGAAGAACATGGTGTTCGTATCAGAATCTTCGGACATGCGGGTGATGGTAATGTTCACGTTTACGTCTGTAAGGATGATCTTGAGGATTATGTATGGGAAGTAAAAATCAAGGTTATTATGGATACATTGTATGATTATTCGATTAGAGTGGGTGGTCAGGTTTCGGGTGAGCACGGTATTGGCCATGCGAAGAAGAAGTACCTTCATAACGCGTTAGGTGAAAAGCAAATCAGTTTAATGAGAGAAATCAAACGGGTGTTTGATCCGAATCTAATTTTAAATCCAGGGAAGATAATAGATTAGTACCATAAGAAAACAATTCAGTAAGTTGGGTTGTTAAGAAACTCGTAACTAAAGACTAGTATCATATAAAATGAATATAGAAAGCCATTACGGATTGACTAAGTCGGTAATGGCTTTTTGGTTTATAAGTTTGGATCAATCTGGATGACGTCAATGCCTTGCTTGCGCAGTTGTGCAACGATGTTAGCCGGAGCGAAGATATCGGTGATGAGTATGTCTACCATTGAACAGGAGACGCTTTTAAAGGGGGCTCTAGCACCGATTTTACGATAATCCGCCACAACGATTCTTTTACCGACGGTATTCTCAAAAAAGAAACTGTTCACTTTCGCCTCGCTAATGTTTTCAGTCGTGACACCATGAATTGGATCGATACCATTACAACCAAGAATCGATATCGTGCTGGTGATGTTCGTGATTGAATTAATTGCAATATCCCCAACCATGGCTTCCTTGGGTAATCTAATCTCCCCACCAGTCATTATAAGGGTTGACGTGGTGTCGTGATGGAGACGGATAGCTTCTACATTGTTGGTCACAATAATTAAATTCATATCAAAGAGGTAATTGAGAACATAAAGAGCGGTTTGACTTGAGTTAAAAGAAAGAATGTCACCCGACTTAACATACAGGCTCGCGGCTTTGGCTAGGGCGTGCCTTAGTTTGACTAACTCTTGTGGTTCACTAACTGACAAGGACTGGTCGTGTAATTTCGCGCCACCATGTGTCCGTGTAAGGACACCCATCTGATACATAGCGTCCAAATCGCGACGGATTGTTGATGGTGAAACATCGCATAACTGACAGAGGAGTTCTACTGATGCTTCCTCTTTCTCTTGTATGATGCTTAAGATATCCGAACGTCTTTTTTGCACATTGGCTATTGAGTTTTTCATAGAATCTCCTTTTATGATTGTATTATATCATAAAACATCAATATGAGCATAAAAACTTTATAAGTTAGCATAAAATCGCACATTTATTATAAAACGGTCATAAAATTAGGTTGTTGGGCATTGCTTTTGCGCTTAAAGTAAGGTTGTAAGATTTAAGTAAGGGCTTAGATTTAAACTAGAAAGCAAGAGGTGTACAATGTCAAAGATACAAGATATTACTAAAGATAGCTGGTTAAGAAGTTCATTCCCTGAATGGGGAACCTATCTTAATGAGGAGATTGCCAAGACCGTTGTAGAAGAAAAAACATTCGCTATGTGGTGGATGGGATGCATGGGTCTTTGGTTAAAAACCGATCAGCAAACCAACATCTGTGTCGATCTATGGTTCGGCAACGGAAAACGCGACCAACAGAAGACTGAGTATCAACAAGGTCATCAGATGCGCAATATGTCAGGCGGCAAGCTGATCCAACCAAACCTTAGAGCACAACCAATTGTTCTAGATCCATTCTCTGATATCGCTATTCCTGATTTAGATGCTGTATTATCCACACACTATCATGGTGACCATGTAGACGTTAACTTCATGGCTGCTGTCATGAAACATGGTAAGAAGGACATTCCTTTCATCGGACCAGAAAAAGTTATTGAAAAATGGCTCTCATGGGGTGTACCAGCAGAACGTTGTATCACGGTTAAGCCAGGTGATGAAGTTAAGGTAAAAGACATTACTATCCAAGTGTTAGATTCATTCGATAGAACATGCCTAGTAACACAAGACGAATACGAGGATGTCCGTGGTAAGAAGTTTGATTTCGATGCGGAAATGAATTCGAAAGCAGTCAACTACGTGTTCCAAACCACAGGAGGAAATCTCTACCACGCAGGGGATTCACACTACTCCGTCCGTTTCGCAAAACACGGAAAAATGTTCCCAATTGACGTCGCGGTTGGTGCTTATGGTGAGAATCCAATTTCCATCCAAGATAAGTTAACGAGCGTTGATTTACTCCGTATGGCAGAAGCGCTTCAAACCAAAGTGGTCATTCCACTTCACCATGATATCTGGTCAAACATGATGGCAGATACTCATGAAATCCTAGCTTTATATGATATGAGAAAATATCGCTTGCAATACACGTTTGTTCCATTCATCTGGGAAGTTGGCGGCAAGTTCGTCTATCCTCAAGATCAAAACAAACGCCAATATCAACACCGACGCGGCTTTGAAGATTCCTTCGCTGAAGAGCCAAACGTTCCATACAAATCAATTCTGTAGTTCGTATGTTACTTCAAGAGATACTCGACAATCGTTTATATCAATTTGTTGAAGAAGATGTTGACTCATGGGAGGAAGCTATTCGAGTCAGCTGTAAACCTCTGATTGAAAATGACATCGTCGACGAGAACTACCCACAACTACTGATTGACTCAGTAAAAGAGCACGGCCCTTACATAGTATTATTACCCAACTTGGCGATGCCACACACAAGTCAAAATGCGGTGGGAGTCAAGAACACGGCCATAGCGTTTACCAGATTCAAGAAACCAATTTCCTTTGTAGAAGGAGATCCATCAAAAGATGCTCAGGTATTCTTCACCTTAGCAGCAGAAAACGAAACAAAGCATATGCAGAATATGGCGGGTCTCTTTGAATTATTGTCAGAAGGAAATACCCTGGAGTATGTAATGTCAGCACAAAGTGTAGCTGATTTGCAGAATATAGTAGTGGCACTCAATTTACCACACAAATAAGAGGGAGGGAAATTAAATGAGTGTATTAGATAAAGCTATACAGTTGTTTGTTGAAGAAATTCTCAAACAACCATACTTCATCATAGGGATAACTGTTGCTATTGGTTATATCCTGTTGAACAAGAAATGGTACGAAGTAGTCTCAGGATTTATTCGTGCTGTTGTCGGTTATATGATTCTTCAAGTTGGATCGGGCGGTCTTGGGGGAGTAGCCAATCCTTTCATTGATGGATTAAAGAGTTTAAACAGTCAGTTCCATACAACTGTCATCCTTGATACTTACACAACCCAGTCAACGATTGAACAATGGGTCGGTGGACTTGTAAGTACTGTCTATGTAATTCTCATCAGCGCATTCATCATGAATATCATCTTAGTAAGACTTTCTAAGATTACTAAGTTGCGTGCCGTCTTTACGACCGGGCATGTTCAAATGCAACAAGCGTTCTTGGGCTTCTACATTATCGCATGGGGATTCAAAATCGCATTCCCAGTAACAGAAATTCCAGTATATGTCTTTGTCGCCGCAGGCGCTATTCTTGGACTTTATTGGGCAGTTGGTGGTAACTTAACACTAAAACCAACACAAGAACTTACTGATGGGGCAGGCTTCGCGATTGCTCACCAACAGATGTTCTCCATTGCACTACTTGACCTAATTGGTACCAAAGCTAGAAAGAGCGGAAAGAAGCTCACTAAGTTAGAAAACATCAAGCTCCCTGGATGGCTATCAATCTTCAATGATTCCATGGTCGCAACAACATTCATTATGACCTTATTCTTTGGAACCATAGCCGTCGTTGTCGGAATTGTTAACCCAGCCTATTGGACCGGCGTAACACCTGTCCTAGATGGTATCTCGGGTTATCAACAAAATGTCGTCTTCTATGTGTTTAAACTCATCTTCCAGTTTGCAGTCTATCTTGCTGTTCTACAACTAGGCGTTAGAACCTTCGTTACAGAACTTACCAATGCATTCCAAGGGATTTCCGATAAGCTTCTACCAAACGCAGTACCTGCCGTTGATTGCGCCGTTGCCTATGGATTTGGTAGCCAAAACGCTGTCACCGTCGGCTTTATTGCAGGGGCAGTAGGTCAAATCATTGGAACCGTAGCACTACTACTAACCGGTGGTTTCGGAATGGGAATCTTAGTCATTACAATGTTCGTTCCAATTTTCTTTGACAACGCAACAATCGGCGTCTTCGCAAACACTAAATTAGGTGTTAAGGGCGCACTCATTGCTCCATTCATTAACGGTATCTTACAAATCGTACTATCCGCTACTTGGGCTAACCTATACGGTCTAACCTCAGGCTGGCAAGATGGTGCCGCATTTGGAGCTGGCGCATGGATGGCTATGAACGACTGGCTAACAGTATGGCCTGTCTTCGGAATGATCATTCGATACATTCCATACGTCGGTGCCTTCATTGTTGCTGCTATTCTAATCGCTATTCCACAAATCCAATACTATTATGGTCATAAGAAAGAAGACCGTGAAGATTACTGGATGCAAGTAACCGATTGGGATACTTATAAGGAAAAACACATTACGCCATACGTACAAGCTGAAGCGTAGATTCTGAAGAATTTTCCACGACTCTTTCGGTAAAGTTTACGAAAGAGTCTTCTTGCATAAAAAGGAGATAATTATGATAAAAATTCTATGTGCATGCGCATCTGGCGCAGGATCATCCCTATTAATGGAGATGGCAACCAAAAAGGCTCTCAAGAGCCTTGGAGTATCTGATTCAGATATGAAAGTCGATCATTGCCCGCTAGGTGAAGCAAAAGGTCAATACAAGCAATATGATGCATTACTTGTCGGAAAGAACTTTGCGGACGGTTCGGATTTCGTAAAGATTGCCGAGTCAGGTTTTCCTGTTTTAGGCATCCGCAATATGATGAGCAAAGACGAAATCGCAGCAGCCATCGACGCATCAGGCATTCTGAAGTAAGGGTCAATTAGAAGAGGAGGATTTCACTTATGAAAAAACTAATGAAGAATTCGGTCTTTAGAGTCTTAATCATTATTGCTGGAAACTTCAGTCTTGGAGTCTTCCTCTTTACTTATATTATTCCTAATTCATTATCAAGTTCCTTTACGATCTGGCTAACCATAGCCCTCTTCGCTGTGTTTATGCTCGTCTTCACGATTACGATGCTCTGTGAGATCTGTTATGACGAGGCGAGTAAACATCTAGTGATTTCAGCAGATCTGAAGAAGGCCTATGAATGGATGATGCGAATGAAGAAGCTGGATGTCTTAGGTTGGTATAAGGATCGCTATCACGTCTTTTTGACAATTTACTACCGCGATAGTGTCATGATGGAAGAGCTAGAGAAGTTATTAGAAGACAAGAATTTCCATGAGAACCAAAGCATGGAGCTTGTCTATCACTACAACAAATTTATCGTCAGCATTTACAACAACGATGAAGAACTTGTCAACGCGTCTTACAATAAAATAACCGATATCTACACTGAGAATATCGGTAAGAAGAACAGTAGAACGGCACTGATTTATTCATTACCTATGATTAATGCGGAGCTACATTACTATTTCAAGCGCTATAAGAAAGCCAACATAGCCTTGAAGAACGTAAACACAGCAAAAAGCAACAAACGCGAACTGGCGCACTATTATTACTTGAAGGCTTGTGTTCTTTTCCATAATGGTAACAAGGCCGAGTCCGGTAAGAATATTGAGCTCGCCAGCGAAGTTTATCCACAAGGACAATTTATAAAAGAGTTAGGTGTTGAAGGGAGATATGCATGAGTCAAGAACATTTAAAGCTAAGACAAAAGGTCTTAAAAGCTAATCTTGAGTTACCTAGGCATGGACTGATTACTTTCACTTGGGGAAATGTAAGTGAAGTGGATCGCAAGCTAGGTATTGTCGCAATTAAACCAAGCGGTGTTGAATATGATGTCATGACAGCAGACGATATAGTGATTGTCGATTTACAAGGTAATACCCTCTGGGGCAAGCTAAAGCCTAGTAGCGATTTACACACGCATCTGGAACTTTACAGGCAGTTTCCAGACATTGGAGGCGTGGTCCACACTCATAGCCAAAACGCGACCTCGTTTGCTCAGGCTGGCCAAGATATCGTTGCCCTTGGAACAACACAGGCAGACTACTTTTATGGCGATATCCCTTGTACCCGCACTATGACGGCAGAAGAAATAAAGAGTGATTACGAATTGAATACAGGCAAAGTCATCGTTGAAACCTTTAATCAAAGAGGAATCAATCCTATGGAGATTCCCGGATGTGTTGTCCATAGTCATGGACCCTTCGTCTGGGGCGTCGACTGTAAGGATGCGGTCCATAATGCGGTCGTGCTAGAAGAAGTCTGTAAGATGAACTTAAATGTTCAAGTACTTTCACCACAAAAAGAGCAAATGCAACAAGAACTGTTGGACAAGCACTACAAACGCAAACATGGACCTGGTGCTTATTATGGTCAATAAATCAAAAAAATATAGCTTGGGTCTGTATGAGAAAGCAATGCCCAATCATTTAACATGGGTCGAAAAGCTGACCTATGCGAAAAAAGCTGGCTATGACAGTGTCGAAATATCCATCGATGAATCCGATGCCCGCCTAGCAAGGTTAGTTGATCCAGAGCTACAAAGAGAAATTAAAGAGGCCATCCTCGAGGTAGGATTACCAGTACTGACCATGTGCCTCAGTGGTCATCGCCGTTTCCCTATCGGTCATCCCGATGAATATATTCGTGAAAAAGGGATGGAGATCTTTTATCAAGCGATTGATCTAGCTAGTTACTTAGGTGTTCGTATCATTCAGTTGGCAGGATACGATGTCTATTATGAAGAGTCCACTGAAGAGTCGGTCTCCTTGTTTGGTGAGAACCTGCCTAAGGGAATTGAATATGCCAGTTCAAAGGGTATTATCTGTGGCTTTGAAACGATGGAAACAGACTTTATGAACTCGGTCTCAAAAGCGATGGACTTCGTTGATCGTGTTAACAGCCCGTATTTACAAGTCTATCCTGACCTTGGCAATATTACCAACTCTGCCCTCAAGGATGGGCGTGATGTTTTAGAGGACATACAATTAGGTCATGGCCATTTAGTGGCATCCCACTTAAAAGAAACCAAACCTGGCATCTTTCGAGAAGTTGAGTTTGGGGAAGGCCATGTCGATTTCGAAGCCGGTATTAAAGCGTTATGGGATTCTGGTGTGCGTTCTTTTGGCTGTGAGTTCTGGTACAGCACAGAAAC
>JAAZEC010000053.1 GCA_012512495.1 Erysipelothrix sp. | reverse complement strand
CATGGGTTCTGTTTATCCCACAGCTCAGGGAAAGATTCCAGTTTCAAGAAGCCGACCTTCTGGTAGAAGATTCGGGTTTTCTGATAATTTGGATCTGGGTGAGTCTCATCTAGCGTCTTAACCTGTAACAATTGATAATGGTGTTGACGAGCGTAGGTCTCTGAGAATTGAATCAGTCGACTACCGACTTGTTGGCGATGTGCCTGTGGTAACACGCCCATGACATGGATGTCCAGGGTGTTCTGGGAAGTAGGATTCAGAGCGATAAAACCTAACGCTTGATCCTGTTCCTTAATCACAGCCATCACCATCTGTGAGCTATCATCGATATAGTCCTGAGTAGCTTCGGGGATGCCGAACCATTGGGGTAGTGAATGAAGAATTGACCTTGAGATGTTACGTTTCTCCTCATCACTATGGACGATTGACACGTGCCATCGCTCCATGAGGTTGAACTCATCCCGTAGGATTCCGTACTTGATTGAATCATAGTAGATCCCTTGATAGTATCTTACCTTACGGATGCGTGCTTCAAGCTTCATTCCACAGTTGATGGCGGCTTTCATCATCCTAATATTGCCAGACCAAGTGGTGAGGCCGACCCTTTCCACTGGGTGGTGATTGAAGAGGTATCTTTGCCACAGCTTGATAGCTTTGGACCCGATGCCTTGTGAGGTTTTGTGTTCCTCGAAGAGGATGATGCCCATTTCCAACCAGCGTGTCTTGTCATCCTCATAGTAAGCAGTCAAGAATCCTGCCGGTTGACCATTGTCTAGGATCAGGTGTTTGTGGTCAGGGTTGAGGTAGCTTGTGCGATACCTTTCCTTGAATTCATCTAAGCTCAATGGTTGGCTCTTGGGGAAGTAGGGGCCATCCCAGTCCTGCCACCAATAGTGTTCCTCTTTGTCTGTCATTTGCCAGATGGTTTCTAAATCGCTCTCTACGATGGGTCTGATAGTGACATAGTGGTAGGGCTTGAACTGTTGGAGTGAACACTCGTAGTTGGTGTGTCCTGGTGTCTCTTGGATAGTGGAAAGTGTGTAACCTAGCTTTAAGTAGAGCTGGTGTGCTTTGGTGTTCCCGTTCTGTGGGTCCACTATTAGTTTGGCTTCAGGATTTTTCTTAAAAGCTTGTTCCATAGCGAAAGATAGAGCATAGGCACCGATGCCCTTGTTTTGGACTTCGGGCATGAGTTTGATGTCCATCTGGGTATGAGTCGCTAGTGTTCTGAAAAAAGTTTCACCGCAGTAATTACTCATTTCGTCGTAGATACTGTAATGAAATTCGTTTTCCTTAAGGCCGTTGAACCATTGGATCATGTCTTGTTGGGATTGATTGAGTCCCTCGGGAAAACCGGCCCATTTGAGGACTTCTCCGTTGTTCCAAAGAAGGCGCACAAAAGGTAGATCTTTGAGGGTTGTTTCTTTAATGGTGATCATAGTCGTCCGTTTCTAAGTCGATAAAGAGAACTTAGCCTAAACAGATTATCGACTAGCTCTGCTTGGCGAAATTCTGTTAGTTAAAAACATGAAATCACTTCTTTCTTTTGAATAGTAAATAGGTAGACAAGTTATGGAAGCCTAAGCCCAGTCCGAAAAGTGCGAAGACGATATAGAGTGCTCTTTCGGTGTTCGTGTTATCATAGATGAACAGGGAGACAATCAACAGTACTGATAGCACCATGTAGGCGATACCGACGAGTAAGATCCTTCTTGGATCCTTGTCTGGTTGTGCTGGTAGGTTCGCTTCTAGGTTATAGTTAGGGAAGGTTGTTAGGCGTGGTAGGATCTTCTTGAAGAACCAATAGGTAAAGGCAAGATAGAGCACGACTGAGATGGCAATAGCACCGATCAATTGGTTGGCGAAGAAGGAATAGAAGGCGGCTCCTACGGCGATGCTTAAGAGCATGCGGTGGTGGAAGGCATTAACTTTTCTTTCTTCTGCTTGAGGTACTAAATAAGCAGTCTTGTTTGTTGGTCGGTAATAGATGGTCTGGTTGCGTTTATCTTTAAAAATTTGTGCGAGTAAATTGTTGAAATTCATAAGGTTCTCTCTTTCTCTTACTCAATAATAGTGTATTATGTACCTTTTGTAAATTAAAATTGCTATTTTAGACACAAAGAATGTTAAAAGTTGCAAGGGTTATCAGTGATAACAATACTCGTTATTGGTATAATAGTGGTGTAAAAATAAGGAGGAACTTATGTTATTCGATTTTAATCAAGAGAAGCTAAAAGAAATAAAAGCTTTTCATACGGTGAATGAAATTAAGCAACAACCAGCGACTTGGAAGAAAACAGTTCGTATTATAGAGGAACACAAACAAGAACTTGATGCCTTTATGACAGACTTTATGAGCCATCCGAAACATCGCATCATTTTCAGTGGGGCAGGAACTTCTGAGTTCGTGGGGAACTCATTGATTGATGTCCTAAGAAGACGTTATGACTTCATGATCGATAGTGTTGCGACGACGCTCATCGTCAGCAATCCTGATCTATATCTTGAGAAGGATACTCCAACTCTACTCATTAGTTTTGGTCGTTCTGGTAATAGCCCTGAGTCTATTGGTGCGGTTAATCACGCCGAGGCTATCGTTGATGACCTCTATCATTTAGTGGTTACTTGTAATGCTAATGGACAGTTGGCTCAGTTCAAGTCAGACAAGTCCAAGATCTTTGCGATTAACTTACCTGAGGAAACTCATGATCAAAGCTTTGCCATGACATCATCCTATAGCAACATGGTCTTAGCAGCATACCTAGCGTTGACTTTGGACAAGTTTGAGGAGAACAAACAACTGGTCAATGAATTGGTTAGACTGGCAGACAATTACTTCGCGAAAGAAGTTCAAACAGTGAATGAGATCGTGTCTACTTTCGATTTTGAGAGAATTGTTTACCTTGGCTCTAACAACTATAAAGGGTTCGCTCAGGAGTCAGCACTTAAGATGTTGGAACTGACTACTGGTGAGGTTGCTTCCTTGTTTGATAGCTCTCTTGGTTTCAGACATGGCCCTAAATCCTTCTTGAATGACAATACTCTCGTTGTACTTTACACTTCACAAAGCGAGTACACCTTCCGCTATGATAAGGACCTGTTTGATGAGATTTCGGGTAATAAACTAGCGAAGGTGTTAGTGGTCACGACAGAACAACACAAGGATCACTTCAAGGATGCGGACTATGTAATCGCTCATGATACTTTAGTGGGTGATGATTTGCTTGGTTTGGTTTATGTGCTAGTGGCTCAGAGCTTCTCGGTTCTTAAATCACTACAATTGAATAAAACACCGGATAATCCGTTCCCATCAGGAATTGTCAACCGGGTCGTACAAGGAGTTACGCTCTATGACTATGAAGGAGAATCGAAATGATTGGAATTATCGTTAGCGGTCACGCACAGTTTGCTAGTGGTCTTGCCTCATCACTAGAGATGATTGCGGGTAAACAAGACAATATTGAAATTGTTGATTTCCTTGAGGAAAATCCGCTTGAGACCATTAGTGAGGATATTGAGTCAGCAATCGTGAAGCTTAAGGAAACTTGTGAAGGCGTCCTTATCTATACCGATTTATTTGGTGGTACTCCGTTTAAGACGGCGTTGATGTTGGCTCAGAGTCATGAGAATGTCTACGTGCTTGCGGGGACTAACTTGGGGATGTTGATTGATGCTGCGTTCTCACGCTTGTCGGCAGATAATGTATTAGATTTTGCGAAAGCTTCCGAAGCTACTGGGAAAGAACAAGTCCAGTTGGTCGAAAGCATTGAAGTTAATGACTATGAAGTCGAAGAGGGAGATGGAATCTAATGTGGGAGAATCTACTTTATTCATCTATCTCGCTGATTGTTCTTATCACAGTGGGTATGCTGGTGATGCAAGTTATCAACTATTTTAATGTTAAGAAGAGAAGAAAGTATTTTGAACAGTTACATGTCGATTTAAAGGTCGGTAACAAGGTCTCATTTTCGAATGGTCTTTATGGAACGATCAGATCGTTAGATGAAACGACGGCCGATATTGAAATCAAATCAGGAGCGATCATTACTGTCTCCAGGTATGCGATTTCGGCGATAGAAAAATAGGAGGAGAAATGGAAAACCGTTTAATTGAATTACTGAAGAATAGAAAGACCAGCGAGGAAATGGGTGTCTATTCTGCTTGTACGGCCAATGAATCTGTTATTAGAGAAGTACTCATTAAGGCTAAGGAAACCAATACGACTGCTGTCATTGAGGCTACGGCGAATCAAGTCGACCAATATGGTGGCTATACTGGAATGAAACCTAAGGATTTCTTCAACATGGTTCATGCGTTGGCGAAGGAAGTCGATATTGATTTATCGAGAGTTATCCTTGGTGGAGACCACCTGGGACCTTTGACCTTCATTAAGTATGATGAGGAAAAGGCAATGGCTGAGGCTAGGACTTTGGTTAGAGAATATGTTTTGGCTGGCTTCACGAAGATGCATATTGATACGAGTATGCGGGTGGCTAGTGATTCTACGACTGAACCTTTAGCAACCTCAACGATTGCTCGCCGGGCTGCTGAGTTGATTCAAGTAACGGAAGCAGCTTATCAGGATTTATTGAAAGAGAATTCTGAGGCTCCTCGTTTGGCTTATATCATTGGTAGTGAAGTGCCAATTCCTGGTGGAGCTACTGAAGCCGAAGAGATGCAAGTTACAACTGTGGAAGATTTTAGCGCTACCGTTGAAGAGTTTAAACACCAATTAGAAAGTCATGGCGTAGGACATGTTTTCGAACAGGTCGTGGGTGTCGTTGTACAACCAGGAGTTGAATATGGTGATGAGAAGGTTGATTTCTACAATCGTGACGCTGCTAAGGATCTGACTGATTCACTTGATAAGTTTGCGCCGATTGTATTTGAAGGCCACTCGACTGATTACCAATCGAAGTACCATTTGAAACAAATGGTAGAAGATGGTATTGCGATTCTTAAGGTTGGCCCTGGTTTGACGTTTGCTTATAGAGAAGCTCTCTTTGCTTTGAGTTATATTGAGAAGCAACTCATCAACCCAGAGCAACAAGGCAAGTTCATTGAAACACTGGAAGAAGTTATGTTAGAAAATCCAGGTTCATGGAAGCCTTATTACCATGGTGATGAGGGTCAATTAGCTATGAAGCGTGCTTTCTCATTCTCTGATAGGGCTCGTTACTACCTTCCTCATGAGAAGGTGGATGAAGCGATTAATAAGCTTCTTTCTAACCTTAACAATGTGGATCTACCGATGAATCTGATTAGCCAGTTCCTACCTGTTCAATACCGTAAGGTCAATGAGGGCAAGTTGGAGAAAACAGCTGAAGCATT
>JAAZEC010000052.1 GCA_012512495.1 Erysipelothrix sp. | reverse complement strand
TCTTTGAATGGTCAGAAAACCCTATCGAACTGATTAAGAACGCACTATCACCCGCACAGGTACAAGCCGTCTTCCCAAATCCTGAGAAGAAGGGCCTCACTGTCGTGGTCGAAGATAACCAGTTATCATTAGCGATTGGTAAACGTGGCAAGAATGCCCGCCTAGCTGTTCGCCTAACTGGCTCCAAGATTGATATCAAGTCCGAAACGGATGCTCTTGAAGCAGGCATGGATACACAGCTATTGATGTCTCAGTTCCAAGCGTCTATTGATTCCAAGCGCCGTGAAAGAGTACTTGTCGAAGAAGTCGTTGAAGAGGAAATCGTTGAAAACGAAATCATTGAAGATGAAATCGTAGAAGACGTAATCGTTGATGAAGAAGTCGCTGAAGAGATTGTCAGTGACGAGACAGAAGAAGTCGTCGAAGAAAAGACGATCGTCGAAGAAGAAGTAGTCCTACCAAAAGTTCGCAAGCCTCTAGTGCCAAGACATGATTATGTGTCTAAGTTTGAAGAGATTGCTGCTGGTAAGAAGACGACTCAGGAACAACAAAACTATCGCCGCCGTAAGGAAAAAGAGGGCGAGAAGCGAATCAATACCGCTGAATTACTGAAAGAAATTGAGTACGAAATTAAACCCGAATACACCCCTGAAGAGCTCGCTGAAATCGAAGCTGTGAAAGCTAGAGAAGAAGCCTTGAGATGGGAAGAAGAAGTCGATTACGATGATTTTGATGATTACTATGATGAAGAGTAATGGCTAAGAAGATTCCCTTAAGAAAATGTATCGCTACTGGCGAACAGCTTCCTAAAAGTGAGTTATTAAGAATCGTTAAGACACCCGACAATGAAGTACTTGTGGATCTCAGCGGGAAACAAAATGGTCGCGGTGCCTACCTAAAGAAAAGCATTGAAGCACTCGAAATCGCAAAAACAAAGGGTTTATTAAGAAGAGCGTTAGGAGTTGATATCAACGATGAGCTCTATGAAACAATACGAAACTACCTCTCTTAGTCCTCAAGTCCTTAATCGCTTGGGAATCTCACAAGCAGCAGGTAAGTTAGCGTCTGGTGAGCAAGTGATGAAATCAATTCGTAGCAAGGACGCGAAGCTGGTTATTATTGCTAGCGACGCATCCGATCGCACGAAGAAACAACTAACAAACAAGTGTACGTTTTACAACATTCAATTTGTCATTTCGTTTACTATCGCTGAGTTATCTCATGCTATAGGAAAGACCAATCGTGTAGCCGTTAGTATACTCGATTCACGATTCGCCAAAATGATATTGAAAGAGAATGAGGAGGTAATGTTATAGATGTCAAGAAAACCAAACAAACGCAGAAATAAGAAAGGTGGCAAAAGAGGAGGCAATAAAGCTCCAGTCTTCACGCCACGGCCAGAGAAAGTCACGGATATCACGTACTTTGAAGGAATTACGGTTGGAGAATTAGCCAATCGCCTCAACAAGAACGCCTCAGATATCATCCGTGTCCTCTTCATGATGGGCAATGTGGTCACCATTAACGACGGACTTAACGATGAACTCGTTGAACTAGTCGCCCTAGAATACGATGTTAAGACGACCAAGGAAGCTGTGGTCGACGAAGCCAGCCTGGAAGACACGGTGGAAGACGATCCACGCGATCTGAAACCACGCCCACCAATCATTACCATTATGGGACACGTTGACCATGGTAAAACTAGTCTTCTAGATACCATTCGTCACGCCAAAGTCACCGAAGATGAGTTCGGAGGCATCACCCAACACATGGGAGCCTACCAGATTCAAGTCGGGGGTAAGAACGGCCGTAAGCTGACCTTCCTCGATACACCAGGTCACGAAGCCTTCACATCCATGAGGGCACGTGGTGCACAAATCACCGACATCGTCATTATCGTTGTCGCTGCCGATGATGGTGTCATGCCACAAACCAAAGAAGCCATTGACCACGCTAAAGCGGCCAAAGTTCCTATTATCATCGCCATCAATAAGATGGATAAGCCTAGTGCTAACCCAGATCGCGTCAAGAGTGAACTCATGGATCTTGGCATTGTTTCAGAAGAATACAATGGGGACGTTCCATTTGTCGAAATCTCAGCCCTAACCGGTCTAGGTGTCGACGATCTCTTGGAAACCATCCAATTAATGGCTGATTTACAGGAACTCAAAGCTAACCCAAATCGCCACGCAACGGGAACGGTAGTTGAAGCCCGTTTGGACAAAGGCAGAGGCCCAGTCGCCACGATCATTGTTCAAAACGGAACTCTCAAAACATCTGATTCAATCGTTGTCGGAGCCAGCCACGGACGTGTCCGTAAAATGGTCGACGATAAGGGTAGAGAAATCAAAACAGCACTCCCATCGACTCCGGTCGAAATCATTGGTCTTAGCGATGTCCCAGAAGCTGGTGACTTATTCAAAGTCTTCAGTGAAGACAAGGATGCGCGCTCAATCGCCGATACAAGACTCGATCAAAAGATTACAGCCGAAAGAAATAAATCAGCCGCCATTACTCTAGAGGATCTGACTCAGCACATTTCTGATCAATCACTCCAAGAAGTACCGATCGTCCTAAAAGCCGATGTACAAGGTTCTGCCGAAGCAGTCAAAGCATCATTCGAAAGAATCGATGTGGAAGGTGTACGTGTCAACGTGATTCGTGCCACTGCCGGAGCGATCAGTGAATCAGATATTATGTTGGCATCTGCCTCGAATGCGATTGTGTATGGCTTTAACGTAAGACCTAATGCGACGGTTCGTAAGAAGGCCGAAGAAGAGGGCGTTACCATTCGTCTGCACAACATTATCTATAAAGCAGTCGAAGAAATGGAACTAGCAATGAAGGGCATGTTGGCACCGATCTTCGAAGAAGTCATCTGGGGTCAAGCAGAAGTCCGTCAGCTGTTCAAAGTATCAAAGATTGGTACGATTGCCGGAAGTATGGTTACCGATGGCAAGATCAAACGGGATTCCAAGGTTCGCCTAATTCGTGATGGTATCACCATTTACGAAGGAAAACTGGGCACGCTACGCCGCTTTGACAAAGACGTCAAAGATGTTGCTGCGGGCTATGAATGTGGAATCACGATCGAAAACTTCAACGACATCAAAGAGGGCGACCTCATTGAAAGCTATGGTGAAGAGGAGGTTCCAGCCGTATGAGTATCAAGCAAGAGAGACTTGAGGGT
The DNA here is from genome assembly GCA_012512495.1 of Erysipelothrix sp. GTDB lineage: Bacteria > Bacillota_I > Bacilli_A > Erysipelotrichales > Erysipelotrichaceae > JAAZEC01. The sequence goes on along the minus strand of JAAZEC010000052.1, from coordinate 1,939 downwards.
ACCATCCTAAAAGAAGTCTCTGAAATCCTAAGTATTAACGTTAAGAATCCAAAGTTCGGTTTTGTTACCATTACCGACGTACAATTAACCCGCGACTATTCATTCGCCACTATCTTTGTCTCTTTCCTTAACACGAAAGATATCAAGTCACAGGATCGTCTGGATGAGCTCAATCGCGTCAAGGGCGTCGTTCGCGGAGAACTAGCCAAAAGGCTCACCATCCGCAAGGTCCCTGAACTGATTTTCAAGATTGATGATTCAATCGACAAGGGCAACCGGATTGAAGAAATACTACATGATATAAAAGAAACCAAGGACTAGTGATTGCTAGTCCTTGGTTTCTTTTTCTTACTTGATAAATTTATTGAGGAAAGCTTTCGTCGACTCTTGCTGAGGATTTGATAATAGCTCTTGGGGTGAATTGTGTTCGACAATGACACCATCCTTCATGAAATAGATGGTATCTGCCACATCGAAAGCAAACTGCATCTCATGGGTCACAATGACCATCGTTAAGCCCGAGGCGGCCAAATCTTCAATGACCTTCAGGACTTCCTCCACCATCTGTGGATCGAGGGCTGAAGTCGGTTCATCAAACAGGAGTACCTTTGGGTTCATGGCTAATGCTCTCGCAATCGCCACCCGCTGCTTCTGACCCCCCGATAACATGTTCACATTAGAATGGGCGAAGTCCTTCATGCCCACCTTTTCAAGAAATTTCATTGATACTTCAGTGGCCTCTTTCTTGGAGAGTTTCAATACCTTCTCCTGGCCTATGTTACAGTTAGCCAACACATTCAGGTGATCGAAGAGATTGAACTGTTGAAAGATCATACCCACATCCTGGCGGTGTCTGCTCAAGGAGAACTTGGACTCAAAGATATCCTTGCCCTCAAACAGTATCTGGCCACTATTGGGACTCTCAAGGCCATTCATCAACCGCAATAGCGTCGACTTGCCAGAACCAGAAGGACCAATGAGTGCGATCTTCTGTCCAGCCTCAACCTTCAAGCTAATATCTCGCAATACTTCCAGCTCGTTATAAGACTTCTCTATCTGTCTGATTTCTATCATACATGGACCTCCTGGGAGTTATGGCGTAAACGATTCTCGATGAGACGAAGCAGATTCGAAAGGGTAAACGTCATGATGAAGTACAGCACCACAATGATAAACATGGAACCCGCATAGTTGTAAGTGGAACCTGCCACCGACATCCCTTGGAAGAAGAGTTCCGTCACCATGATGACATTCAACATCGAAGTATCCTTGATATTGACAATAAACTCGTTACCAATGGAAGGGAAGGCATTACGGATTGCCTGAGGCAAGATGATGAAAATGAACGTCTGTGACTGGGTCATCCCAATCGCATAGGCCGCTTCACTCTGACCACGATCGATCGATTGAATGCCCGAACGAATGATCTCAGCCATATAGGCCGTGGTATTCAACGACACGATAATCAAACCGGCGACCATGGGCGTCCAACCGATAACCTGGCGCAAACCATAATAGAGGAAGACCGCCTGAGCCACCATTGGTGTCCCACGAACAAACTCAATATAGAAATAGGTCGTCCCTCTGATCAAACGCTTCCATAAAACCATCAGCATCGTATCCGTCTTCTTGATAGTGATTTGTCGTAGTGATGAGAGAGCAAAACCGAGAATCAAACCAAACAGCGTCCCAAGCAGGGATAGCCATAAGGTATTCATAACCCCCTTGAAGTAGAGGGAATCGTAGCGGACAAACAGTTGCCAGCACTCAGAAAGAAACTCAATCACTGATTATCCCCTTGGGATACGATCGCTTCATTCATATACTGTTCCCTTGTCTCTTGGGAGATAGTCGCAAGCGCGTCATTAATTTGTTGGGCTAGCTCAGTGCTCTCTAGCTTCACGGCGATAGAGACTTCGGTCGTAGTCTCCTCTGTTTG
>JAAZEC010000051.1 GCA_012512495.1 Erysipelothrix sp. | reverse complement strand
TCACAGCTCGCAAGTAGCTTATCGACATCGGCCATACTATAGAAAGGAACAGTAATCGTTTCAAGGGAAGACGCTTCAACGACCTCATAAATAGCAGGCGGAATGAGTGCCATCGTTAATCCGGCACCAACCCGCATGGCCGCCTGTACATTCAAGACACAGGCACCGGCCATTCCTATTGAACCACTGATAAAGCCCACAGTCCCATAGTCACCCTTATGACTCTGGGACTTTCTGGGAGTAAAGACTCGCTCTTTGACTGCTTTATCAATCGTTCTCATTAGTCTAGAAGGCTCGCGGCCGCTTGATCGATAATCAAGAGCACGTTGGGATGGAACTTCAAAAGTGACGCTGGCAGTTCCGTGGAAACATATTCGTCTACCAAAGATTTGATAATGCTGGCCTTGGCTTTGCCACTGGCCAAAACAATAATCTTCTTGGCTTTCAGGATTGAACCGACACCCATCGTGATAGCTTCCTTTGGCACTTCATCGATGCTGTCGAAGAAACGTGCATTCGCCTCAATAGTGGATTCTTCCAGTTTGACGACATGCGTCGGCAAGGATAGAGCACGATCGGGTTCATTGAAACCAATGTGGCCATTATTACCAATGCCTAAGATTTGAAGGTCAATCCGACCCAACTTCGACAATAGTTCTTCATAGTCACGGGCAGCCTTCTGTGAATCGGCCAGGGAACCATCAGGCACGTACGTGTTTTTCTTATCAATATTGATATGGTTAAACAGCTTCTCATTCATGAAATAGCGATAGCTTTGAGGATGATTGCCATCCAAACCGATGTATTCATCAAGATTGACACTCACTGTCTTTGAGAAATCAAGCTCCATCTTGCTGAGTTCTTCATACAAACCAACCGGTGTGGACCCAGTCGCTAGACCTAGTACTGGCTGTTTCACCTCTGCTAAAACCTTCGCAACTTCCTTCGCTGCTAGTTCACTCATTTCCTGATAATCTTTCGTAATTTTGATTTCCATAAGATCCTCCCTTATTATTCGTTTCTAAAATGATACATGAGAATGCCACTAGCGACCGAAACATTCAACGATTCGAAATTAGTCGTCTCTATTTTAACATTGAAGTCGCTCATTGATCGAAGTGACTCACTAACGCCCTGCCCCTCATTGCCAACAATCAAGGCCACGGGTCCCTTCTCCACGCTCTTCAGTGAAGTGGCTCGATTGACGTCCGTTGTGACAATCCGGATGCCATTTTGTTTCAACTGCTTGATTGCCTGTTTCAGATCCATTCGCACCAAAGCCACATGGAAGAGCGCCCCCTGAGTAGCACGTACGACCTTGTCATTGTAGAAATCGACCGAATCATTCGAGACAATCACCCCATCAAAACCAAAGGAATGGGCACTCCTAATCATGACTCCCAGATTTCCTGGATCCTGAATCTGATCACAAAGCAGGTAGTGAGTACCAGTTAACTTTTGATCCAGTTCAATACTCACAACCCCAAAGATTTTGGAGCCCGAGGCTGTCTGTGACAACTTACTAGCAACTGTTTCCGAAACTAAGAGTTCATTATCATACGAAATTTCACCCTCATACTGTTCGGACTTTATTAATTGTTTAAGTCTTCCTGCCATAATGGCCTCACTAATCAGATGTTCACCCTCCACCAGAAAAGTATTGCTATCGGTGCGATACTTCTTCTGGTGAAGCTTCAACAGGTTTTTGATTTGAGGATTAGCAACTGAACTAAGCATGGTCTTCAGCTAGATGGTGTTGGCAACGATCACACACACCATCATGGGTGTGTTCCACGACATTCCAGCAACGCTCACACTCTTCACCCTGAGCCTCTTCAACCTTGATCTGGTATCCAAGAACCTCAGTCAGTGGTTCATCGGTGAACTCCAATTGAGAAACAATGAACCATTGTTTTAGATTGTCACCGAAGTATTTCTCACAGAGTGCTTGTAAGTCCTTGTCGACGTTGAGAAGTACCTTAGCCTTCAAGGAATTACCGATAAGCTTTTCTTTACGGGCATCTTCCAATGCTTTATAGACCGCCTCACGAAGTTGTAACAACACAGCGAAATCACTCTGTTCCTCACTCGTAAAGTTCACATCTAATTCAGTGATAAATTCACCCAAGTGAACGGACTTGTCCTCTGGGTTAATGATTTGATTCAATTCTTCCATGGTAAAGGCAAGGATTGGTGACAACAGGTGCATCAATGCTTCCAGGGAAACAGAGAGCGTGGTCTGAACCTGCCTGCGTCGCAAGTCATTCTCTCCATGAATGTAAAGAATGTCTTTCGTGTAGTCTAAATAGTAGGCAGACATAATGTTAGTAAACAGCTTGGTGCTATCCGTTAGGACATCGCTGAAATCGAAATTCCGGTAGTTTTTGATTCCCTTACGAAGCACGTTATCCACCTCGTGGAGTACGTAGCGATCGGAAGCGGGAAGTGAATTGAGTTCCAAACGGTCCTCTCTGTTGAGATCAGAAGAGTTACCATGCATGAAGCGCATCGTGTTACGAATCTTACGATAGTTCTCAGACACCTGTTTCAAGAGCGCATCAGATAGGCCTACGTCCGAAGTGTAGTCCACACTAGCTACCCATAGGCGCAGGATATCAGCACCTAGACGATCGACAATCGCCGCTGGTGATAGAGCATTCCCTTTCGATTTGGAGAATTTCTCTGCCTTTTCATCCATAACAAAACCGTGGGAAACCACCTTCTTGTAAGGAGAGTGTCCCGTGACTGCTGTCGAGATAATGAGTGAGGAGTTGAACCAACCACGATACTGATCAGATCCTTCAAGATAGAGATCAACCGGCGTATCGATACCCCTGGCTTTGAGGGCTGCCGTATGGCTAGAACCCGAATCGAACCAGACGTCTAAAATGTCTTTTTCTTTCGTGAAAATTCCATCTGGACTTCCCGGATGAGTAAAGCCTTCGGGTAAGAGGTCTTTGGCCTCCCAAGTAAACCAGATGTTGGAACCGTGTTCTCTAAACAGGGAGGCTACGTGATTGATTACCGTAGAGTCTAAGATTGGTGTCTCATCTTGCGCATAAAAGACAGGAATCGGTAGACCCCATGCACGTTGACGTGAGATGGTCCAGTCGGTTCTATCTTTAATCATGTTGTACATGCGCTGTTTGCCCCAGCTAGGTTTCCATTCAACCTTATCAATCTGTTCCAAGAGCTCATCCCGAATGATTTCAATACTAGCAAACCATTGGGTCGTTGCACGATAAATAATTGGTTTCTTAGTACGCCAGTCATGGGGATAGCTGTGGGTGATAAACTCAAGTTTGATTAATGAACCTAATTCCTCAAGTTTAGTCGTAATGAGTTTGTTACCTTCATCAGTTGTGACGCCGTGTAACCACTCCAAAGTGGTCGTATCGAAGCGTCCATGAGCATCCACATTACAATAGGGTTCAAGACCATACTTCAAACCGATGAGATAGTCATCCATCCCAAAGCCTGGTGCGGTATGAACACAGCCGGTTCCGGTATCGTTACCAACATGGTCACCTACGATGACTACAGATTCTTGATCCAATAAGGGGTGTCTAGTCGTCATAAACTCAAGATCTTGACCCTTGAATGTCTTAAGGACTTCATAGTCGCTGACTTCAAATTCACCCATCAGTTTCTCAACCAATTCTTCAAGTAGCACTAGGTTACCTAAGGGTGTCTTAACTAGCGCATAGGTAAAGCGAGGATGGACTGAAATGGCTAAGTTTGCTGGTAATGTCCAGGGAGTGGTGGTCCAGATTACGAAATAATCGTCACTGGATAGGATGTCTTTTCCGTCTTTGACTTGGAACTTCACATAGATGGATGGGTCCCTTTTGTCTTTATATTCAATTTCCGCTTCAGCCAAGGCTGATTCCGAGGAAGGAGACCAGTAAACAGGTTTGAGTCCTTGATAGATCATGCCGCGATCGACCATCTTGCCAAAGAGTTCAGTTTGTACAGCTTCGAACTCTGGTTGGTAAGTGATGTAGGGATCTTCATAGTCGGCGACAGTTCCTAGTGTTTTCATGTCTGCCATTTGTTGAGCTACTTGTTTCTGGGCGTAGGTCAGGCAGGCTTCACGGAACTTCTCGGTCGAGATTTCCTTACGGTTGATTCCGGATTTGGTGACAGCGGTCTCAATAGGTAGACCGTGTGTGTCCCAACCGGGAGTGAAAGGCACCTTGTAGCCGAGCTTATAGTGTGAGCGTACGACAAAATCCTTTAAGATTTTATTGAGCGCGTGTCCGATATGAATGTGTCCATTGGCATATGGAGGACCATCGTGTAGCACGAAGGTTGGCTTGTCGCTATGTTTCTTTAGCATCTCGTGATAGAGATCCATTGCTTCCCAATCTTCAATAAATCCTTGTTGTTTGTTGACCAGATTTCCTCTCATTTCAAAGCTGGTCTTTGGCAGGTGTAAAGTATCTTTATAGTCCATTTCCAAGTTCTCCTTCTAATAAATTAAAAACGTCCAGCTAAGGACGTTTTAACGTGGTACCACCTTTATTTCACACAAAACATGTGTGCTCTTAGGACGTTAACGCTGTCCTGCGTTATCTCTTACTTGAGTTCGGAGATACACTGGTAAGTGATATCGTTTATAACGTCACCTTTCCACTCTCATCACTGTGGAATTTTCTGTAAGATGACATTTCATAAACGACGTGTCTTACGTGTCGCTTTCTTCTTTTTGCTTGAGCCAATCCATGCGGGGGACTTCGGGAAGTTTAATATCGTCCAACGTCTTTTGGATGAGTTCGATTTTATCCTTCATTTCGTCTTTTGCATGGTTGGTATCTTCAGTAACTTTTGCGAGTTCGGTGAGTAAAATTTTGGCTGTTGACAGTGCTTCACTCACAATTAAATCGGCATTTTGATTCGCTGTATCAATCACGACATTCGCTTCCTTGAGAGCTAAGCGCGATATTTCGTCCGCCGCCTTCTCCCTAACGGATAGCTTTGAAACCAAGTCATTGTAACGAGTTTTCAGCTTGTCCAGTTGTTCAGAAGCCACTGCTACTTGTGATTCATACGTCGAAAGTTTTGTTTCAAGTTCTTTTTGTCGTGCCTCGTAATTGGCTAGCACCTGATCGACTTGAAAGCGATCATACCCCTTTTTTGCAATGCGAAATGACGAATCTTTTTCGCGCATCTTGATTAGTCGTCCTCGTTGAGATCAAAACTGATCTCACCGCTCACTCCAATAGTCTTCGGTGTGCATAGAATGACATTATGACCAATTTTCTGAATGCTTCCATCAAGAGCGAAAACCACTCCTGTTAGGAAATCAATCGTTCGCTGTGCGAAATTGGGAGGCAGGCGGTGAAGATTCACCACCGCTGCTTTACGATCCTTTAGATGTCTTGCGACTTCTTCGCTCTCTTCGAAAGTACGCGGTTCAAATAAAACCATTTTGGTATCCGGTTGAATCCGAGAACCCGAGCGAGCTGATCTTGGTTGTTCATAATCGCTGAGTGCCTGCATATCATCATGCGTCAGTTCTAGTTCATCGTCTTCTTCAATAGGGGCAATGAAGTTTTTGATTTTATCTTTGATAGCCATAATTTCCTCCGTTTATCTAGTGATTATATCATACACGTGTGTCTTTTTCCACTTCTAGTAAACCATAGCCGCCATCGAAACGTTTATAGACGACCGCAATTTCGTTGGTTTCACTATCAGTATAGATGAAGAATGTATGGTTCAACATTTCCATCTGCATGACCGCATTGTTCAAATCCATCTTTTCAGCAAAGATTTCCTTGGTACGAATCGGTTCGAGTTTTTCGGTTGCCTCTTCATCCATCATGTTTATTTCTTCCAGGAAAGCAAGCGATAGTTTCTCGCGATTCTTACGGGACATCCGTGTCTTCTGTTTTCTAATTTGATCTTCAAGCTTATCAATGGAGAGATCAAGTGCTGCGTAGAAATCGACTGATTTCACTTCAGCCCTTAGAAGTCCAATGGGTGTGTTCACGGTGACTTCAATTTTCTGATGATCAGAATACGTCTTGACCAAAACATTTGCTCTTAGAAGCTCGTTTTCAGTATCGGAATTGGCGAAATACTTATCTAAAACCGCCAGTTTCTTTTCCGTTCTGTCACGCATTGCGTCAGTAATGTTCAGGTTCTTTCCAGTAATTGTAATTAGCATCTTGTGCTCCTCCTTCGTTAATAAATGATGTTAAAGTATAGCATTGGGTCAGAATCATTTTTACCCGAATCATAACGCCTACCATCGATGAAATCAGCCAAGGTTTTATCATTGCTGTCTAAGTCATGTTGGAATTTTCCAAGGACTTCGACTCCTCTGTCAATCGCCTCATGATACATATCAATGAAGGATGTGGTATAGACTTCGTCTTGATGGCTTGGGTGAGTCCACTCCTGATGTTTTAGATTAAGGACATCATGTTTCAAATCCGCCTCACCATACACCAGGTGCTTGGTAATGATCCATGGGTTTTTCAAGATTGTTTTTTCAAATAACTGTATTGAATTTTTCTTAACTGAGCTAGCATCCATAAAGAAATGAAGTACTAAATACATATTGTCCATCGCTGTCAGGAACACCTGTAACCGTAAATCGAGTCCAAACAATTCTCTCACGATGTACTGATAGCCCTTCGCAATGACCACTTTTTCCTTTTGGGTAAGCTTAACAAACTTGTAAGACGGATAATCCTTAAGCTTGCCTTTTTTGAAGATGGTCACCATCAGCGTATCAATCATTGATTCCATCCGGAAGTGGTGATAGCGATTGTCCCCTTCGATGATTCCCGTCTTATGAAAGACATAGGGATGGGCAACTGAATCTAGCGACCAATGGGTCAAATGGCCCGCTAGGTAGGACTTAAAAATCATATCGTCTTCAGTGTTACCTAACTGCTTGAGCCATTCTATGCCTGCTTCGTAGAACTCATTGATCTTTTCATTATGGATGCGATTGCCTAAACCGGGTATCACATCATTTAATTCATATCCTTTAAATGGTTTAAGTACGTAATAATAAAACAGATAATCAGGACCATTACTTCCAAAAAGATACGCTTGGGAATACTCCTGAATTGACTCTGTGATGGATGAAGGTTCAAGCTGTTGTATGACATCTTGAGCCAGCAATCCATGCGTAATTACATTTGGCATCATATCACCTCTTTATTACCCCTATTGTACCAAATATGAAGTCAGATTTATAGCAAAATAAAAGAAGTGCGCTCGCATGCACTTCTCTTATCTATCTATATCAATTAAATCTCAAGATAGTTATTTAGCAGGTAATTGGTAATCAGGAACAATGCCCCTGATATTAACAGTTGGTACACCGTTGTGACACCAATGCTGAGGTGAATTCCTGACAGAATCGTCCCTCTTGATAAGGCATCCAGAATGACAGACATATCAATAGACAGGATTGCCATAACCGCTGTATCAATCATGGAGATACCAAATGATATCAACATGTAAAGTAATAGAACGAATACGTTTGATTTCTTCTTAACGAAAGATGTATTTACCAAAGTAAAGGAGAGGATCAAAACCAATACCATAGTCGATAACTCTACGAAATAGAGAACCAATAGTTCCAAGCCAACTTGTAATAGACCATCAGGCAAATTAACGAAGATGTATTTAAGCTGACTCCAAATCATTTGTATCAATGTGGATTCCCAAAGTGAGAAAACATAAGTGAACAACGCCAAGGATGCCAGAGCTAGAATCGAGGTCAGAATTATCATTGAAATACTGACAATCAATTTCGAGAGTAGCGTCTGTGCCATACTCACGGGTAGTGTGTAATTCAAGTAAGAGGAATCAGAGAACAGTCTTCTCTTGATAAACGAAATTGTATTCACAAACACCATAACCGTCGAGCCAATGACTAGGAAGACAATCATGATGGATGCCAGTCCACCAATAATGCCGCTGGTCGACCAGTTGATCAACAAGGGAGACAGAATCGAGAAGACAATCATTAAGATATATAATAAGGCATAGTCTTTAAACGAATTCTTGAAGTCATGTTTAATTAGTTTAAGTAGCATTATCTGAACACCTCCCTGAAGTATGCGTCCACTGATTTTTGTTCTCGTTGGCGTAACGTGTCACAATCTTCGTGTAATTCCACGCTACCATTCTTGAGGAAGATAACTTCATCAAGCACCGGTTCAATGTCTGAGATCAAGTGCGTCGAGATCAGCAACAAGGAGTTCTTGGCATAGCTGCTAAGAATGGTGTTCATGATTTTTTCCCGTGAGGCCGGATCGACTCCACCAATTGGTTCATCTAGCAGATAAATCAAAGCATTTCTTGAGAGCACCAATGCTAATTGGAACTTCTCCTGCATTCCCTTGGACATGATTTTAAACGAATCCTCAGGATTCACATCGAGTAGCTTACAGAGTTCCAACATCTTGGCTTTGTCAAAGTCTTGATACATATCCTCAAACAAGGCGATACATTGGGTACCCTTCATACTTTTTTCAAAGTAGGTTGTGTCAGGTAGGTATGAAATGTATGGCAAGGATTCGTATCCCACATGGCGATCGTTGATTTTGATTTCGCCATCATAATCCCGTAAGAGTCCTACTAAGATTTTAATGAGGGTGGTCTTCCCGGATCCATTAGGACCACAAAGGCCGATAATTCTCCCCTTCTGTAAGTCGAGGTTGACATCATTCAGCGCTTTCCTACCGGAATAGCTCTTAGATAATGCACGGGTTTGAATCAAGAAATCTTTACTTAGCTGGCTGTCTAAGACACTTGTCATTTTAATTCTCCCTTTCTCCTATTTCCTGGATTAATTGTATCATTCTCGGAATACTTAAACCATAGCGTTTCATTGTTTTTATACATTCAGTAATGACTAGGTTGATCTGGTCTTCCTTTAGTTTTTCTATCATTTCAGTATCCTCGCTGATGAAGCGACCATTAGGTCCTTCATTATAAAGGAGGTTCTGATTTTCACATTCTGCGAGTGCTTTTTGAATCGTATTTGGATTAATGCCATAATCTAGAGCCATATCCCGTACAGAATCTATTCGCTGGCCAGGTTGATACTCGCCGGTGATGATTTTTGATTTGATATCTTCAATAATTTGCAAATAAATCGGTGCGGATTCATTAAATTTCATGAGGTCTCCTTTCTCTGTATCATGTACTAAGTACATAATACATGAAACGACGTAACACGTCAACACTTTTCCCAAAGAAAAACCTAGAATTTATGAAACTCTAGGTTTTGATAGCTTATTTACCGTATTTGATTGACGCTTGAGCAGCTGCTAAACGAGCAATTGGTACACGGAATGGGGAGCAGGAAACATAATCAAGTCCTACTTGATAGAGGTATTCAATCGTTGCAGGATCGCCACCATGTTCACCACAGATACCGCACTTCAAATCAGGTTTAGTTGAGCGACCAAGTTTGACAGCAGTCTTAACTAGTTGACCAACACCCTCTTGGTCCATACGAGCAAACGGATCTCTCTCATAGACATTCTTATCATAGTAGTCTGTGAGGAAGGTAGCAGCATCGTCTCGTGAGAAACCAAAGGTCATTTGAGTCAAGTCATTCGTACCAAACGAGAAGAAGTCAGCTTCTTTCGCTATTTCATCGGCCACTAAGCAGGCACGAGGTATTTCAATCATGGTACCCACTGAGTATTCCAGTGTTTGTCCTGATTCAGCAATCAAGCGATCGGCTGTCTCAACGACGAACTCCTTAACATAAGTCAACTCCTTAACATCACCCACTAATGGGATCATGATTTCAGGATGGATTGAAATATTTAGACGTTTCGTAACAGCTAAAGCTGCCTGAATTACGGCCGTTGTTTGCATCTCTGCAATTTCAGGATATGAGACTGCTAAACGGACACCACGGTGACCCATCATTGGGTTGAACTCATGAAGGCTAGCAATAATTTCCTTGAGCTCAGAAACTTCCATTTCCAGTTCAGTAGCAATTTCAAGAATATCTTTCTCTTCAGTAGGTAGGAATTCATGAAGTGGTGGATCCAAGTAACGAATTGTCACAGGTAGCTCTTTCATGACTTCATAAATACCTTCAAAGTCTTTTTGTTGGATTGGTAGAAGCTTAGCAAGTGCCTTACGACGGGACTCTTCAGTCTTCGCAACAATCATTTCACGCATAGCTTTAATACGATCAGCTTCAAAGAACATGTGCTCTGTACGAACTAAACCAATACCTTCAGCGCCGAAGTCAATCGCTTTGGCAGCATCAGCTGGTGAGTCAGCATTAGTTCTGACACCCATGGTACGGAATTCGTCAGCCCAACCCATGAACTCTTCAAAGTCACCCGAGATAGTCGCATCGACTGTCTTGATGTTACCTGAATAGACACGGCCTGTTGTTCCATCTAGTGAAATTGGATCCCCTAGATTGAATTGATTGCCACCAAGTTCAAAGCCATTAGCATTAAAGTGAAGTTCCTTAACGCCTGAGACACAGCAAGTACCGATACCACGTGCTACAACAGCAGCGTGTGAGGTCATTCCGCCACGAGCGGTAAGGATACCTGAAGATACGTGCATACCTTCGATGTCTTCTGGAGATGTTTCTAAGCGTACTAAGACGACTTTCTCACCACGATCAGCCCATTCTTTGGCTTGTTCAGCAGTGAAGACTACGCGTCCAGTAGCAGCGCCTGGTGAAGCAGCGAGTCCGCTACCAACCACATTGGCTTTTGCTAGATCAGCCTCGTCAAATTGTGGGTGCAATAAAGCATCCAATAATTGAGGATTGATTTGAAGAACGGCTTCTTCTTTAGTAATAAGCCCTTCAGCAACCAAGTCTACCGCAATCTTAAGCGCAGCAGCTGCTGTTCTCTTACCACTACGAGTTTGTAACATGTAGAGTACGCCTTGTTCAATCGTAAACTCCAAGTCTTGCATATCTTTATAGTGGTTTTCTAATATAGCACTAAATTCTGTGAATTGCTTATAAATTTCTGGCATTTGCGTTTCTAATTCACTCATAGGTGAAGGAGTACGAGTACCAGCGACAACGTCCTCTCCTTGAGCATTTACTAAATACTCACCGAAGATGGCCTTTTCTCCTGTTGCTGGGTTACGTGTAAACGCAACACCGGATGCGCTATCTTCGCCCAAGTTACCGAAGACCATTTCTTGAACGTTAACCGCAGTGCCCCAGCTTCCTGGGATATCGTGCATATGACGGTAGTAAATGGCACGGTCATTGTTCCATGATTTGAAGACCGCCTTGATTGCTTCGATTAGTTGTTCAAATGGATCATCAGGGAAGTCAACATTCTTTTGAGAACGATAGTAGTCCTTGAACTTTTGGACCATCTCTTTAAGATCATCACCAGTGAACTCGGAGTCCAAAGTAATGCCTCTGGCTTCCTTCATTTCATCGATAATGACTTCAAATTCTGCTTTTGGAACCTCCATCACCACGTCCGCGAACATTTGGATGAAGCGGCGATAGCTGTCATAAGCAAACTTTTCGTTACCAGATTTCTTCACTAATGATTCAACAACGACATCATTGATTCCAAGATTTAGAACAGTATCCATCATTCCTGGCATAGAAGCACGTGAGCCTGAACGAACAGAAACAAGTAACGGATTCTCAAGATCACCGAATTTCTTGCCTGTTCTTTCTTCTAAACTTGCGACATGTTCACGAATTTCTTCAACAATTGCACTAGACATTGTTGCCTTTTGTGCATAGTAGTCATTACAAGCTTCTGTTGTAACAATAAACCCTGTAGGAACAGGTAAACCGATACGAGTCATTTCCGCAAGGTTTGCGCCTTTTCCTCCCAGAAGTTCACGCATAGTGCCGTTTCCTTCTGAGAATTTGTAAACAAATTTACTCATATTTCCTCCTCTTTTTTTGTCTCCACTATTATACAACAAACTAGCGTCGATTTGAAAGCCTATTCAAACGAAATGATAAGGGCTTACAGTTGAAAAAAACCGTATTGATTATACGATTTTTTTCAACTGTTTCACGACCACCTGATACTGGTGTTCATAATTCTCAAGTTTCTTACGCTCCTCTTCAACTTTCTCAACAGGAGCCCTCTTCACAAAGTTAGGATTCGCTAGCATCTTCTGTGCTCTTTCGATTTCCTTCTCGAAATGTAGTTTTTGATTTTCAAGCTTTTCCTTCTCTGCCTCAATGTCAATCAGGTCAGCCTTAATCAGCTCAATGGTACCAAACGAGAGTGGCAGAAGAATTGTTTCCTCTTCAATAGAACTCACAAGCTCAAGCTTACCAAGCTTATACAACATCGTCGAGAGACCCGCTTCCAACTCAAGAGCAGTGCCAGTGGTATCCCTCAGTAAACCCTTCAAGTCAAGTGAAGGTTTCAGATTGAAATCGACACGAGTCTTTCGGACCTGTTCAATAATCTCAATCAGTGATTCAACCTCGACTACTTCAGTGATACCCTCAATGATTGTTGGCCACTTCTCAAGATTGATCGAATCATACTCATGTGGTAAAGCCTGATAGATCGCTTCAGACACGAATGGCATGAAGGGATGAATCATCTTAACTATGCCACTTAATACGACAAGTAGCGTGGAATACGTGGCTGTCAAAACTGTTTCATCATCGGATTGAAGCTGAGCTTTCGACAACTCAATATACCAGGAACAGAAATCTTCCCAGATGAACTTCTGTAACTCATTACCAACCATGGCGAACTCATATTCCTCCATGTGCTGACTAACAGATTGGTTTGTCTCATTGAAACGATGTAGAATCCAGCGGTCAATCGAAGACAGGTTATCCAATGAGACTTTTTCTAACGTAAAATCTTCTGGTAAGTATAGTAAGACAAAGCGCGATGAATTATAAATCTTATTGATGAAATTCCAGGAGGCTTTGACTTTCTCAGCAGAGTATCGTAAATCCTGACCCGGGGTAGAGTTGGTCGTCAAGAAGAACCGTAAGGCATCGATACCATATTCTTCAATGACATCCAGTGGATCAATCCCATTACCCAATGACTTGCTCATTTTACGGCCCTGTTCATCCCGAACTAAACCATGAATGAGAACATCTTTGAACGGTCTCGATTTCGTGAAATATCTGCCCATGAAGGCCATCCGGGCAACCCAGAAGAAGATAATGTCATAACCAGTGACCATGACACTGTTTGGATAATAGCGTTCCAAATCACTGGTCTCTTCTGGCCAGCCTAAGGTTGAGAATGGCCATAGGGCACTACTAAACCAGGTATCTAGTACATCGGGATCTTGAGTCCAGTTTTCAGGATCACTAGGTCCATTCGCACTGACATGGACTTCCCCAGTTTCATTATGATACCAAGCAGGAATACGGTGGCCCCACCAAAGTTGTCGGGAGATTGTCCAGTCTTCAATATTCTCTAGCCAGTGATTGAAGGTTTTTTCGAAACGATCTGGATAGAATTGGATTTTTGTTTCATCTGCTCTCTGATATTTTAAAACTTCTTCAGCTA
Organism: Erysipelothrix sp.; assembly: GCA_012512495.1. Classification (GTDB taxonomy): domain Bacteria; phylum Bacillota_I; class Bacilli_A; order Erysipelotrichales; family Erysipelotrichaceae; genus JAAZEC01. The sequence goes on along the minus strand of JAAZEC010000051.1, from coordinate 1,455 downwards.
ATGGTTTCATTTCCACAAACCATTGCTCTGATAGATAAGGCTCTACAATAACATCGGTTCTTTCGGAGTGACCGACTTCATGGATGTGTGTTTCCACGCTAATGAGGTTGCCCTCTTGTTCGATTTTAGCGACTAGTTTTTCACGGCATTCGAAACGATCCTGTCCTTCAAATTCATTGGCCAACTCATTCATGGTGCCATCGGTATTCATACAGATGGGCATTTCTAAATGGTATTTCTGACCGATAATGAAGTCGTTAGGATCGTGGGCTGGCGTACATTTCATAGCCCCGGTCCCAAACTCAATGTCAACGTACTCATCCGCAATAATGACTAGCGGTTGACCATTGGCAGGATTGATGGCCTTTTGACCAATCAGGTGCTGGTAGCGTTCGTCCTTAGGGTTGACGACGACACAAACATCCCCAAACATGGTTTCTGGTCTGGTGGTGGCGACTTCGAGTACTTCGTCACTGCCAACAATACGATACTTGAAGGTCCAGAAGTGGCCTTCGATCTCTTTGTGGATGACCTCAATGTTGCTGAGGGCTGTCTTCGCGGCAGGATCCCAGTTAATGATACGTTTGCCTCTGAAAATCAGACCATCGTTATATAAATCAACAAAGACTTTATTAACGGCTTTGCTGAGGTTTTCATCAAGCGTGAACGCTTCTCTTGAATAGTCTAGGGAGAGTCCACTCTTAGCCCACTGTTCACGAATATATCCCGCATATTCTTCTTTCCAGCTCCAGGCATACTCTAAAAACTCCTCGCGTCCCATGTCGTAACGGCTTTTACCCATCTCTTTGAGTCTTTGGTCAACTTTAGCTTGGGTAGCGATACCGGCATGGTCCATTCCAGGGAGGTAGAGAACGTCTTTACCCTGAAGGCGATGATAGCGTGCCAACATATCTTGAAGAGTATTGTCCCACGTATGACCGAGGTGTAATTTACCCGTGACATTTGGCGGTGGTATAATTATAGAATAAGGAGCCTTGCTGGTATCACCGGCGGTAAAATACCCTTCGCTGACCCATTTCTCGTATGTCTTTTCTTCGACTTCGTGGTGTTTGTAAATTGTGTCTAACTTCATGTTCATTCCTCCTGAAAATAAAAAATGGCCACCAAGGACGCAGAATTGCGTGGTACCACCTTCTCTTATTTCTCAATTTCGTTAACGCCGAGATACGAAAAGCCCTACTTAATTCAGACCTTTGTCCAATAGATGACTTTCGTTTTTTCTTCTTGGTTTGTTTCCACCATCCACAAACTCTCTGATTACTAAAGAAAAGACTACTCTTCTATTGTTTGACTTGAACACATTGTACACTAATTTTAATGGACATACAATATACGAACCTATTGATTTAAGATTTAATAACCCTTATGATAGTTATGGGTCGTTGTGAAAAATAAAAATCGTAAATGAGCCTGAGAAACTGACTTGCGTATCTA
>JAAZEC010000050.1 GCA_012512495.1 Erysipelothrix sp. | reverse complement strand
CCTTAATCGAAAGAGAATCACACACAAACTCTTATTCAAGAGAAAAGCTAAACAGTTTGACTAAACCAGACTGACACACTAGCATCTGTCACTTAACACTACAATCAGAGTCATCTGATCAACTTAGTTAAAATCTAGTCTAGTTTTTTCAGCGTTAAAACTTGAAGGTTTCACCATAGACGGTATCGTTTATCCAGTAATGTCCATTTCTTTCCAGCATTTCATCCGCCGCATCGGGTCCGGAACTAAAGACTTCATACTCGTGAAGCATATTGTTAATAGCGCGCTTCTGAATCGCATCAATAATCTCCCAAGAGATATTAGCGAAGTCCCAGCTCGCAAACAGCGTGTGATCTTGTTCCAAGGCCATCCGCAACAGTCGTTCATAGGCTTGTGGGGTGTTATAGCGATTCTCAAGGATGCACGACTGACAGAAGTCCATCTTGATTGGTTGGACTTCGCTCGTAATGCCCGGCTTCTTGATGTTGACGCGCAAGTAGATCCCCTCATCAGGTCCAATACGGATAATGAGGACATTGGGATCGAGTTCTCTTCCATCATACATTTTCGAGGGTTTAAACTGAACCGCAACATAGGTGCCAGCCTTATCCATCCGCTTACCCGTCCTTACATAGATAGGTACATCTTTGAAAGGTTCTTTATTGTAACGGAATTCCACCGCAGCATACGTTTCGGTAGATGATTGCGGATCGACTCTCTCTTCATCGCGATAGGAGTTCACCTTGCCATCGCTCACATACTGACCTCTGATATAGGAGTTTTCAATCGTATCAAAGAGTTCCAGGTTTTTGAGTACTTCCGTTTGAGCAGTGTGAATAGCTTCCGGAGAATCATCAGTCGGTTCCTTCATCATCAACAGCGTGAGTACTTGTAACAGGTGGGATTGAACCATGTCCTCAAGGGCACCCGAGTGGTCATAGTAGCTACCCCGATCTTCAACCCCGATGGTTTCGGTCGCTGTGATTTGGATGTTATCGATCTCGCCATACTTCCAGAGGCTCTCAAAGACCTGGTTACCAAAGCGAATGGTCATGATGTTAATAATCATTTCCTTGGCCAAGTAATGGTCAATTCGATAGATCTCGTCTTCCTTAAAGGACTTCAAGATCATCGCATTGATGTCAATGGCACTCTGGAGGTCATTACCAAAGGGTTTCTCGATTAAGAGTTGTTTCGCACTGACGTCTTCCAAGATATGGCTAAGGCGTAGTTTCTCTGTAATGATTGAGAAACTGCTAGGCGCGACCGCGAGGTAGAACTGGTAGCGCACCGCTGTTTCAAATAGGCTACTTAAGTACTCTCTCAACCCAGCATATGAAGCCAAGTCATGGTAGTCCATCTTATAGTAGGACACCATCTGAGACAGCTTTTGTTTAGCCTCTAAGTCTTCTTTCTTAAAGCGGGCATTGGCTTCAATTCCCATCAGTGCTCTGTCTAAAAAGGTCTGTGAATTGTAGTCCCGTCTGCCGATGATGACGATTTTTAGATTGTTGGCATCGAAGACACCTTGTAAGACCAAGTCATAGAAAGCTGGCAATAACTTACGATATGTTAGATCACCCGTACCGCCAAAGATCACAAAAACATTGGGATGGTTACTGTCCAATCCAGTCATAATGATACACCCCTTCTTTATCGACTCTCTCAAATGTATGGGCTCCGAAATAGTCCCGTTG
>JAAZEC010000049.1 GCA_012512495.1 Erysipelothrix sp. | reverse complement strand
TTCTTTTTGGATCGCTTGGGCGTAGGCGAAGATCTTCTCGAAACCATCGGGCGTATGGGCATAGTCGACCAGGATATCTATTCCATTGATTTCCATTCGATTCAAACGTCCATCAATGGAGTCAACGACTTCTACTAACTTTATGATTTCATTTAATGGGTAGCCTTCTAGGTCCAGTACAGCGATGACACTGAGCAGATTGTAGACATTGAACTTAGCAACAAGGTTAGTTTTGACAAAGTATCTTGAGTCTGACTTAACCAATTCAAAAGTCGTATAGTCTGGATACAAGCTTACATTCTCAGCCCTATAATCCGCCTCATTATCAATACTGTAAGTAATGATGGTCGCTTTACAATCGTTAATAAGTTCTTGGTAATGAGCATCATCGATATTAATGATGGCTTTACTGTCTGGTTTGAGCTGATCAAATAAGATCTTCTTGGCCTTCAGATAGTTCTCAAGGTTTTTATGATAATTAAGGTGATCGTGGGAGAGATTAGTGAAGATAGCGTAGTCAAAATCGAGCCCAGCAGCCCGGTTTTGATGGAGGCCTTCGGAACTGACTTCGATTGCGCATAGCTCGACACCAGCTTGGCTCATCCGTTGTAGATAGTCTAGGGTATCGTGTAGGAATGGTGTTGTTAGGTTGGTCTTATAGTCGACCTTGTGATAGGACAATCCGTTGGTCCCGATACTGCCACTGGCTGTGAAATGGGAACCGAGGGACTGAATGAGGCTAGCGACTGTGGTCTTTCCGTTAGTTCCGGTGATTCCGACCAGTGTCAACTGCTCACTTGCTTGGTGGTAGAAGTCATGAGAGATGCGAACGTACTCATCGAGAACACTGTCCACTTGCTGGTAAATGATGCCTGTGACTGGTTTTAAATCGAAATGATGGATGATCACCTTGGCACCATTGTCAATGGCTTGATTTACATATTGCTGTGTTTGTTCTTCATTTCTGGCGAAGCAGAAGAAAATGCTGTTGTCGGTAACCTTTCTACTGTCGTTCGCGATTGAATTAATCTTGTCTTTCATTTTGATTGCTCCTTGTAAAGATAGTTTATCACACTTTACACTATAATATTGAAAGTTTATAATGAGCTTAACAAGAGAGCAGGTAATCACATGAGAATTGATCTTATTTCAGTGCCCATCTATTATGGTGCGGATAGGGCTGGAGTGGAACTAGGACCACAGACCCTTTTGGATAATGGTTTAGTTTCCATTTTAAGCGGGAGTCACCAGCTACTGTCTTCAACCATTATTGAGGTTGAACGAGACGCAACGAAAGAGGCCCCTGCCAATCTTAAGTACCTGAGGCCCATTGTTAATGCGAATGACCAATTGCGAGAGGTTGTCTACAATAGCCTTTCCAATGGTAACATGCCCCTCACACTGGGTGGCGATCACTCACTAGCACTGGGCACCTTGGCCGGTGCATTAAAAAACAGCGAAGATACGCTGTTGATTTGGGTTGATGCTCATACGGATATCAATACCCACTTGAGTACCCCTTCTGGTAACATTCATGGGATGCCGGTGGCCGCCGCGCTCAACTTTGGACATCCCCTGTTAACAGGGCTGTTTACTAACTTTTTGAGGCCTGAAAACATTCTATACGTGGGTGTTCGTAGTATCGATGAGGGTGAGCGAGACTTGATTAATAAGCTTGGCATCCAGATGATGGGTGTCGATGATTTCGATATTTCTCGGATTCATAGCTTCCTTGATGCGAAACCGTCAGTTCCGGTCCATTGTGATTTCGATATTGATTCACTGGACGCTTCGTTGGTTCCTGGTACGAGTACCCCAGTCGATGGTGGCTTTACGGTTGATCAGGCCCATTCTATCCTGGAACTGCTTCGCGACAGTGGTCGCGTGACTTCACTGGACTTCGTGGAGTTCAATCCGTCCGTTGATAAGAGTGGTCAGACGCTGAGTACTGCTTTGGGTTTATTGACTACCTATTTTAGTAAGTAGACTTGCCTAATTTCTTTAATAACTCTTGTAGCTGTTGTTCCTCTTGAGGATCAAGGATATCGAAGACAGCCCTCATATGAGTAAAGTGTGTTTCATAGACCTCTGTAAAGAGGTCTTTTCCTTTTTGGCTTAGAGCAATGTGTTGAATCCTTCTATCTTGTGCTGACCTCTCTCTTTTTATTAGCTCTTTTTTCTCGAGTGTATCGAGGACATAAGTCATTGAGCTGTTGGGAACTAGTACATAATCCCTTAGCTCACTGGTGGTTAATGTGCCTTTATTACTGAGGGCTTCCATGGCCGCGAACTCGTTAACACTCAATTGGGTCTGTTCCAGAGAAAGCTTTACCTGATTGAGGATGGATTGGTGAGCTTTGAAGAGGATAATGAGTGTTTTAAGGTCTTTTTTCATTAGTTAAAATACTCTTTGGGGAACTCTTTGGTGCTGCGTATTGAGTCAAAGTGGTCCACCTGTTGTTCGATTTGCTTCTGATAAGGTCTCAAGTGTGGTGGCATGGCGAGTGTTTCACCTAGAATCTCGTAATCCTCGATATCGTCGATAAAGCCTGGACCATCAGTGGCTAGTTCGAAGAGAATATTGGGATAGAGACGGATGTAGAGTGATTTGAAATAGAAGCGATCGACATAGCCTGAGTTTCTTAAACTGAGCGAATCGAACCATTCTGTCCACTGATCAAGCTCTGCCTTGTCTTCTACCCTGAATGCGACATGGTGGACGCCTCCAAATCCCTGTCTGGCAATATCTAGCGTGTCATCTTCAATGACGATGACGGAGCCACCGTTACCGCCTTCTCCCATCTCATAGAGAGTTTGATTGCCTTCTGAGGCAACTTGTCGCATCTTCATGAGGTTAACGAGAACTTGATCCATCAGATCGAGGTTTTGGACAGTCAAATAGATGGGTCCTAGCCCTACAATCGCGTACTCATCTGGTACGGGACCTTTGTGCCAGGGTTCCCCTGCTGGGACACCTTGACCGTTTTCGTCTGAGAACAGTGCGTATTGTTGTTGGTCATGGTCTTCAAATTCCAATACTTTACGTCCGAAGAGTTGACTAATAGGCTGATGACTGACACCGTAGTGTTCAAATCGCTTCAACCAATAGTCTAGAGCTTCATCACTTGGGACGCGTAGACCGGTTCTTGAGATATCATCGGTTCCCTTCTGGTGTGCTCCAACTCCTGAGAAATCGAAGAAAGTCATGTCTGTTCCTGGGTTTCCTCTATCGTCGGCAAAGAATAAATGATAGGTGTTGACATCATCTTGGTTGACGGTCTTCTTGACGAGTCTCATGCCGAGCACATGAGTGAAGAATTCATAGTTTTGTTTGGCTCCGCTTGATATGGCGGTTACGTGGTGTATTCCTTTGAGTGTTTTCATCTGGTATTCCTCCTGCATGAACATATATTATTTCGAAACCGAAATAATATCAATTAATGTGCTCACTAATACCTAGACAGTCCGCTGGCATTGTTCCAGCATTTTCTCAAAGAACTCTTTCATCGTTGCTAGTCTTTCGTGGAATAGTTGAGTCGCACTGACAGTTGCGAATTCAACTCCGGCATTGCTGTTTACTCGACTGATCCTGGTTTGGCAATATTCAATCTTCTCACTGTTGTTCATGTGAGAGAACTTATCGTATTCGAGGGTTTCATAGATTCTGTAGACATCGAAACGATCGATGTTGTCGGCGTCGCTGATGCTATCGGCTAGGATTGACTTGTTCCAGATGAAATCAGATTTGTTATCGACATGGATGGCGATGCCGTAAAGGATATCCATCATAGTCGTATTGTCAAATCCTAGTGTTTCTAGGAATGGTTTAGCGATTTCTGCTGAGCGTCTTCCATGGTTCAACCAAGCCTCTTTTGTGGGCATTTCTTCGATGTAACTGATGTCATGTAGCAAGCAACCGACGATTAACGCTTCCACATCAAGTCCTTCTTTCGTTGCGATTTCTTTCCCCCAATAGCTGACTCTTAAGGTGTGGTCGTAGCGATATTCCCGTTGGAGTGGCTGTTCTTTGAGGTACTCACTCTGGTTGAAAAGATCTGTGAGATATTCCTTTGTTTTCGTGACTTTATCCAACTGTGTTTCTCCTTCTTTCATCTATCGATTCTGTTTTCAATTGGCGAAGATAACCCATCATGTTGAGTTCATCGTTTAATTCGTAGTCATAGCCAAGTCCGTTTCCGACCTTTTTAGCAATCTGGCT
>JAAZEC010000281.1 GCA_012512495.1 Erysipelothrix sp. | reverse complement strand
ATGGGAGCGACGATAGTGGCCTCCCCCGTAAGCAAATCCTTTGTCCTTGAAATTATGAGAAACTTCGCTCAGATAGAGCACCGCAGGGCGTTCCTCTAAATCGCGTATGGCATGGGTAGGAGTGGTTCCCGTTAAACCATGTCCTGGTTCGCCAACTGTTCCCCTCCCTTGAGCAATTAACTCCAAAGTCGATACACAGGTCGTTGAAGGTACATTAACTTGTTCGACAGTGATTCCCTTGTTTTGAAGGATCTGTGTCGCACGTATGACTGAGTAATAGTTAGATGTTGGTTCAACCTTTTGAGATTCATCGTTATACAAGAAACAAGGGAAAGCGGTAGCACCAGCTATTTGAATATGGCTTAGCGACTCACAATCATCAATAAACCTTTCAAGATTTTTCATCTCAATGCCAGACTCTTGGCCACTATAAAAAATATCATTCTCGCCCGATACTTTGATTAACACTCTTTGGGTAATGCCTATCTCTTTCGCAACGTCGTTTATTTCCCTTAGCTTCTCAATGGAATAGACCGTGAAGAATTCGGTTCCATAGTCCATCAGGGTCCTGAGTTGATGCTTTGGTGTTTGAACCAAGTGACCAACATTACAGAGTGGGACGTTGGCATCCATCATGACTTGAGCTTCACGCCAGTCAACAACAACTGCGCCTTTGTAGCCCATGTCTACGAGCTCTGTGGCAATCAATGGGTTACGGCCTAGCTGTTTCATCATAAAAAAGAGGTCGATTGACAGCTCCTGGCTTTTGTCGAGAATCATTTTAGCATTCGCACGTAAAACATCCATATCAATGACAAATGTATCAGGCTCAAGTAAACCTTGCGCATGTAAATCAACACTATGACGGATGAGTTCTGGATTGCGACGCTTTAAAACATCTATAAACATTCTTCCGCCTCCTTCAGTGCTTCTTCAAGAATCCTTAATACCGTTTCTGCACCTGAGCGCATCGGGTTAATTCGTATCCAGTAATTCTCAAACTCTGGATCACTTGTCGCCATTGTCCCTGATACTCGATAGAACATGGGGACAAACTCGTACTTACTTTCTGCTCCTACTGGATAGGGTGCTGCCCCTAGAGCGTGACTGGCAGTGAGCACGTGTTTCGCTATGGGCTTATTCAATTTAACTAAAACTACTTTAGATTGCGCGTTGACAATGACTGCCTCTTCTATGCCAGTAACCCTTCCGCTATTTAACTCGTTTGCGATAAGTTCTACTTGTTGGGCCGAGATGGCAAGTGCCACTGGCGCATAAATAAGACCACGTAGTGCCGCAAGCGCAACATGTCCTTGGACCTGTGAACCTCCGGAGTAATGAGCTTTTCTTATCTTTGAAATGAACTTACTCTTCCCAATAACGCAGCCGACACCTTCTGGTCCTAGCAGCTTAAACATCGAGAAACAGGATAAATCCGCGCCACATTGAGCCCCGATTTTTTCAATCTTCATAGCCGCATAATTATCATCAGTAAGGATCGATATCTCGGGCTTGATGCTCCTGAGGAGTTGAATTACACTCGCTAAATCGTAACTATCACCTAATTGTTGACGGGTGGTTTGTATCAAACATAAGTCAAGATTGTCATTCTCAATGAGAGCTTCTTTAATTGCTTGAGGATCATTGAAATCACAGACGACCGTTGACATGTTCAGCTGGTCGAAGGTGGATTGGGTTGTGCTATAAACTGGCGCATCGTGGATGAGGATCTGGCGAGATCCCTCAATCATTGAATGGAGTCCATCACGGATTGCGCCGGTCCCTGAGCCAAGGACGAGGCATGCGTCTTCGACACCGAAAAAATCGGCAAGAACTTTTTCGATTTTTCCTGTCATTAGCGGCTGATTCCTAAGTGGATTTACACCTAGGTCGCCTTGTGTTAAGACTTCATTGCCACTCAAATTTCTCGTAATCGCATCAACCAGTTTAAATTGTAACTTAGTGGCTTGTTCTAAGGTTATGCTTTGTAATGGATATGCTTTCATTATTTACGTTCCTGAAATATTCTTTGTGGATTATGAATCAGCATCAGATCAATCGATTCCTGGGTAATCCCTTGTTCTAGCATTCTAGGAATGAATACTGTAAAGAGATAACTATAGCCGATGCCGCCTTGGTAAGCGAAGTTTGATTTGCGGGTAATATCTAAAGACAAGGTAATGTTAGTCAATTTGTTCTTGTCCTGAAGACGTTTAAGGTATTCAATTCTGGTATCATCGGGAAAGTAGTTGTTTTTACCGATGGTATCAAAGGCGACGTTGAATCCCTTATCAATCAAGGTTTCTATTTGACTAAAATCACCGCTTAAATCTTGGTGACCAATGATGACATATCGTGGATCAATCTCGTTTTCAATAAAGAAATCCGCTTGTTCTAACGCTAGAGTTCCCAACGTTGTATGTGTGGAAATGACAGTCTTGGTTTTCTTAGCAGCAATTACGGCAGCCTCAAAGACCTTTCTTTCCATCGGGTTGAAAACATTTTTACTAGTACCTATTTCACCGATCACTCCTGGGATGATTCCGGAATTCTCGATGCCATTCTCTACTTCGTTAATCATCCAATCAGCTAATTGCTCAACTGAGTATTCATAGACGAAATCAGGTAGGAATGGTTCTTTGTAGAAACCGGTCGCGTGAATGATGTTCATATTTGATAGCTGTGCCACCTTTTGAACATAGTCAACATTTCTTCCCATACCCTTTGCTGTCACATCGACTATGTTTCGAACTCCGTGTTTATATAAATCCTTATATTCCTGGACCGTCTCATCGAAACAGTCTAGGAAAGTATCTGGATCGTTTTTAATTCGAGATAAATCGATTGTGGTATGTTCGTGTATAAGGGTAATGCCTGGTTTTAGTAATGTCATGAGTGACCTCCTTGAAAGTAGCTTGATTCTAGCTGTGATCTTGTGAACGGGATTTTTCGTGCAACCTCTAAGAGACTGCTGATACCTTCAACAGTGGACTCGCTTATTAATAGAACTCCGACACTCAAATCAAAAGTGGGCACTATTAAAGCGCTCAGTCCTAACATGTTGACTACCTTAAGATAATATTTGTGAGCTCTTGCTTGGCTTAATTGAGTCGATTGCGAATAATGACCCATTACACTATCTCCATAGCTTTCCAAGTCAGTTGGCCCTTCAAACGATATTAAGATGTGTCTT
>JAAZEC010000280.1 GCA_012512495.1 Erysipelothrix sp. | reverse complement strand
TCATCTCCGATTTGATTCGACAAGATGCTAAGATTGACTCCTTCGGTGTTGGTGAAAACCTCATTACCTCCAAATCCGATGCGGTCTTAGGAGGCGTCTACAAGATGGTAGGCATTGAAGAAAATGGAACTATCAGACCCTTGATCAAGGTATCGGAGTCACTGGAGAAGATCACCAACCCTGGCTACAAGCGCCTCTATCGTATCTATGATCGTGAGAGTGATAAGGCCATTGCGGATTACATTGCCCTCTATGATGAAATCCTACCGACGGATTCTCTCTATCTCTTTGATGAAATGCAACCTTGGAAAGAAAAAACCGTCACGAATTACTATATCAAAGAACTTCAAGTTCCTATCTTCGTAAACGGCAAGTTGGTCTATGAGATACCAACCCAACAGGATGTTAAAGACTACTGTGCACGAGAACTCGACTCAATGTGGGATGAAGTCAAACGGTTAGTCAATCCTCACAACTACTATGTAGACTTGTCACCCAAACTCTATGAACTGAAGCATAAGCTCATCAAACAACATACAGGTATAACAAAAGAAAAGGAATAATTATTCCTTTTCTTTTTAACGTTTACCTTTATCGAAGGGTTCGCCTTCGGCGGCTGGTGCCGCTGATTTCTTACTCGTTAGGACCAGGATGACCAAGGTCGCAACATATGGCAATACTTCATAGATGACACGTGGAATTCCCAGATTAGACAGGAAGGCAATTCCAGTATAACCCGCCGAAATGGTCTTCATGAGACCAAAGAAGGCCGCACCGAAGAAAATATACAACGGTTTCCATTGACCAAAAATTAATACAGCAATGGCCAAGAACCCATAACCAGATACATCGGCATTGAAGTTGGTTGAGATAGGAATGATATAAATCAAGCCACCCAGACCTGCTAAAGCACCGGATATTAGTACTCCCGAATAACGCATTTTGTAGACTGAGACTCCCGCGGCATCCGTCGCTTGTGGAAACTCACCTGCTGAGCGCAGACGTAAACCGAAGCGAGTATGATAAATAACAATCTGGGAACCGATAAGAATTAAGAATCCTAAGAGTGTCGTGAAATAAGTGTTTTCAAAGAAAATCGGTCCAAGAATCGGTATTTCACTTAACAGAGGAACTTTCACAACTCGGAACTCGTTTAGGAACTGAACCTGTTGAATGCCAATGACTGAACGTGCCGCAAAGATAGCAAAAGCTGGCGCAAACATATTCATCGCCGTACCAGAGATTGTCTGATCGGCCATCATGTTGATAGAAGCAAAGGCATGGAAGAAGTTGAATAGCATTCCCACTACCATCGAGACCAACAACGCACATATCAAGAGAGGAAAACCTCCCAAAGTCCCATTCTTCTGCATTAAATAGATAAAGAGTGTGCCACTGAAGGCTCCCATAATCATGGTACCTTCCATAGCAATATTGATAACACCCGAACGCTCCGAGAACATAGCGGCTAACGCTACAATCATGAGAGGAATCAGGTAATACATCATGTTTTGTCCTAAGAAAATAATACTACTCATTGACAATGACCTCCTCTTGAGCCGCAGCCGCCGGAGTCTTAGGTCGTTTTCGCCTATTGAGAAGCTGCTGGAATAGAACGGATAGAGCTGAAATATAGAGGATGATGGCAATCATCATATCGACGATTTCAGGAACGTAGCCGATTGGCTGCATCGCCTGGCCGCCCAGGTTGATATAGGAAATAAACAAGGATGAGAAAACAATCCCGATAGGCTTGCTGAGTCCGAGTAAGGCGACCGCAATCCCATTAAAACCTTCAGCAGCTAACACGTTATTAACCGTAATGTGACGGCCAGTAGAAGCAAGGAATGTGAGTCCGCCTGCCATACCGGAGAGAGCTCCTGAAATTAACATTGAATAGGTAATATTACGTTTTTCATTAATACCCGCATAGCGTGAAGCATGGCGGTTAAGTCCAACGGCCTTGATTTCATAACCGAACGTCGTACGATTCAAAATAATATGAATAATGATCGCAAAGACTATCGCAATGACGATGCCACCATTCGCAAACGAATTCGGGAATAGTTTATCAAGTCCAAAGGTAGGAATCGTTACACTTGGCTTAACGGTTTGATTACGAAGTGAATCATAGATACCACCGGCACGAATCAAGTAGTTGACCATATACATACCAATGTAGTTCATCATGATGGAGGTAATAACCTCGTTGACGTTTCGCCAGGCTTTAAAGAGACCTGCCGGCAGAGCCCACAGAGCTCCAGCAACCGCTGCCCCTAACATGGCTACGATCCAGAGAAGTGGTCCAGGAATGAATGTCCATTTTACTGCGATATAGATGGCAACAAAGGCACCCATAATGAACTGACCGGAAGCACCGATGTTGAAGAGGCCCGTTTGGAAGGCGAAGCCTACCGAGAGACCAGTCATGAGGATTGGTGTCGCATAGTAGAACATGTTACCCATCCCTTTGAGGAAGCCTGAGTTAAAGGGTCCTTTGAAAAGTCTGAGCATTCCTTCCATGGCATTGTCTGGGTTAGCGATAAATAGAACGATAACCCCAATCAACATGCCTAATAGAATCGAAATAAGTGATGGGAGGAAAGCTTTTAGATTAAATTTCTTCATAAGTCACCTCGCTTCTCTTGGCTCCAGACATGTAAAGTCCTAATTCTGTCTCGTTGGTTTCCTTAGGGTTGAGCTCTCCGACGAGTTCTCCCTCATACAGGACCACGATTCGATCAGAAATTCCTAAGACTTCACTGAGTTCAAGTGAAATGAGCAAGACTGCTTTTCCTTCATCGCGTTCTTGAATGATCTGTCTATGCATGAACTCTATCGCACCGACATCGAGGCCACGAGTAGGTTGGACCGCAATCAATAGATTGTGATCTCTTTCCATTTCACGGGCCAGGATCGCCTTTTGTTGGTTACCACCTGACATCGAACGAGCTAAGGTATTGACACCCCGCCCTGCCCTGACGTCGTATTTTTCGATTAGTTTATTGCCATAGTCTGTCACGTTATCAAACTTGATGAAGCCATTCTTCTGCAAGGATGGATCAAAATAGGTTTGTAAAGCAAGATTTTGTTCCAAGTTATAATCGAGCACGAGGCCGTATTTTTGACGGTCTTCAGGAATATGAGCTAAACCATGCGTGTTTCGATAGCGAATCGAGTGATGTGTTACATCCGTATCATTCAGAATGATCTTTCCGGTATAGTCCGAAATGAGACCTGATAAAGCATAGACCAGTTCAGTTTGACCATTCCCTTCAATACCAGCGACACACAGGATTTCCCCTGCCTTGACGTTAAAAGAAACATCCTTCAGTGCTTTCTGTCCATGCCCCTTAGGTGCTAATGATAGGTTTTGAACCTTAAGGATACTGTCACCTTTGTCATGAGGTTTTAAGTCAAAATCTAAATTAATATGTCTTCCGACCATCATTTCAGACATTTCTGACACACTAACATCACTGACATTGACCGTTCCTACGAGTTTACCTTTACGCAAGACGGAAACACGGTCAGCGACTTTCTTAATTTCATTGAGCTTATGTGAAATGAAAATGATTGATTTTCCCTCAGCAATCATCTGCTTGAAAATCAACATCAACTCATCAATTTCCTGAGGTGTTAATACCGCGGTTGGTTCATCAAAAATAAGAATCTCATTGTCACGATACAGCATCTTGATAATTTCAACACGCTGTTGCATCCCGACGCTGATGTCTTCGATCAGTGCATCTGGATTGATATTGAAGTTGTATTTCTTCGAAAGCTCCAAGACACGCTTGCGCGCTTCGCCTAAACGTAGAAGACCATTCTTGGTTGTTTCTGCCCCTAGGACGACATTTTCTAAAACTGTGAAGTTCTGTACCAGCTTAAAATGCTGGTGAACCATTCCGATGCCATAACGATTTGCGTCGTTTGGATCTTTGATTTTAACTTCCTTGCCATTGACCTTGATTATTCCTTTTTCAGGAGTATATAGGCCAAACAAGACTGACATTAACGTCGATTTTCCAGCACCATTTTCTCCTAATAATGCCAGTACTTCACCCTTTTTAAGAGTCACTGTGACATCATCATTCGCAATGACACCGGGAAATTCTTTTGTAATGTTCAGCATTTCAATTACATTTTCCATCAGTCTCTCCTTCTTTATTACCATATTATAACCTATTTGCATACCTGAAGGAACTTTTTTCAACTATTGTTTATCTTTTTATTTGAGTGGCTAAATAATGAGTCTTTAGGCACAATCTTTACTAAACAAATGTTTAAAAACAAACAAAAAATACGTCCAGCTTTAGGCCAGACGTATTTGAAACTATCTTTTTAAATCAACTATTCAATGAATTCGACAGTGACTCTTGAGAAGTCAACAGTTGAAATATCTTCTACAGTTGAATCGTTAGGAATGTTAGAAGCTAGACCATCTTTGTCAGCTACTAAGTCTGCATAAAGTGCATCGTAATCAGCTTCTGTGAATGTTTCAAAACGGCTGAAATCAGCAGAAATCTGAACGCCTTCAACTTCGACGCCTAGGTTTAATATCTCTCCACCTGGGAATTCGCCTTCGAAGACTGCTTTAGTTGCATCATAGACTGAACCTTTAAGGTTCTTCATAGCAGAAGTTAGAACTGAAGTGCTTTCGTCTTTTTGGTCAACGTCAACACCAACAACCCATTTGCCTGCTTGTTCAGCAGCAGCCATAACTGAGTTACCAGCTCCACCAGCAGCAGCGTGAATGACTTCAGTACCACTATTGTACCAAGAAGTAGCCATAGTTGTGAATTGTGGATCAGGATTGAAAGAGTTTAAGTAAGTGTAACGGACGTTAACATCAACATCCATTTCTTCAGCAGCGTGATTAGCTCCAGCAACAAAGCCGTAACCGAATCTAATAACTGCAGGAACAGACAAGCCGCCCATGAAACCTAATTCCGTGAATCCTTCTTTAACTGCAGCATAACCAGCTAAGAAACCAGCTTGGTCTTCTTTATAAAGAATACT
>JAAZEC010000279.1 GCA_012512495.1 Erysipelothrix sp. | reverse complement strand
TTAGTATTGGTGTCGTTGAGCGATAGTTCTCGTTGAGGACGATGGTTTCGGTTGGTTTAAATCGTTTCTCAAAATCGAGGATGATATTGACATCAGCTCCGCGCCAGGTATAGATGGTTTGGTCCGGGTCACCCACGACATAGAGCTCGTTGTTTTTACCAGCGAGCTGACGGACTATTTCGTATTGAATGTGGTCCACGTCTTGGAACTCGTCGACACAGATACTGTCGAAGCGAGCTTGCCATTTCTTGAGGACATCGCTGGAGACTCTGAATAAGCGGGCTGTAAATAACAACAGATCATCAAAGTCTAGCGCGTACATCTTTTGAAGGCGTTGTTCATAGTAGCCATAGATATTGGCTTTGAGCCTGTCGGCTTCATAATTGCCTGCCATTTGGAGTGCTCTTTCGGGATTGATTTCGGCACCTTTGTTGTTTGAGATATATGATAACATATAGGAATAAGAGTATTGTTTCTGGTCAACATCGTGTTGTTTGTAAGCCTCTTTGAGGATGGCTTTCTGGTCGTCCGAATCACAGATGGTGAAGTTCTTAGGATAGTCCAGTGCCGTGATGTCCTCTCGAAGGATTCGGACACAGAGGGAGTGAATCGTGCTTAACCAGACTCCTGAGGCCTCGTCTCCGAGGTAGTCATTGAGTCGCTCGGTCATTTCCCGGGCTGCCTTGTTTGTAAAAGTAATGGCACACAAACGATGGGGTGCCATTCCGATATTCTTTATGAGATGGACCAGGCGTAACACTAAAACACGTGTTTTCCCTGAGCCTGCTCCTGCGATAATTCGTACGTAGGGAGAGGTAGAGAAAACCGCTTGTTGTTGTTGCTTGTTTAATGTTTCAAAAAAGTCCATATCATCACCGTAGTCCATTATACCATAATAGCATCACGCTGAGATGCACATTCAATTATTGCTGGCACCATAATCGACAGCGATGAACTGATGATTTATATATCTTTGTTAGTTGTAGCTTGGCTTTAAATATGATACATTATCGGTATAGAACAAACGATCATAATGAACATTGGAGGTAACCAATGATAACCCTACATAATTTCTCAAAAAGCTATGGCAATAAACAAATCTTCTCAAATATGACCATCTCTTTTAGTCAGCCCTCCAGCATCTATTGCTTACAGGGTGCTAGTGGCAGTGGGAAGACGACTCTGTTCAATGTCATCTTTGGGATTGATAAGGAGTATGAGGGAGAGTACCTCTATCACAATCAAGACACGAAGTCTTTCTCTAAAGAGAGGTGGGACCAAATCCGTAAGAAGGACCTGCGGGTGGTATATCAGGATCAAAAGCTACTTGATTTCCTATCGGTTAGAAACAACCTGAAGTTCGCCGTCGATTACGAGCTTGAGGAATCAGTGATTGATGAGACCCTTGAGTTATTAAACCTACAACAACTCCAACATTCCATTATTAAAGATATCAGTGACCAGGAAAAACAAAGAGTTGCGATTGCCACTGCAATCATCAGTCAGCCACAAGTTCTACTCCTTGATGAACCGACAGATAACCTGGATGATGACAGCTGTAGGATTATCCTAGACTGCCTACAGAAGATCAAACAGGATCGAATACTCATCCTTATTTCTCAGGATGAGCGTGTCAAGGAAATAGTTGACTTCGTCTATCAGGTAAGTAATCAAACAATTACCAAGTTTGATTATTTCGATCAGGCTATACAGAGTGAATACCATCCAGTCAAGATTAAAGTGTCACGACATAAACTACTTAGCTACACCAGAGAAGCGATGAAAATGAAATGGATAAAGTTAGTCCCGGTAATGGTT
>JAAZEC010000048.1 GCA_012512495.1 Erysipelothrix sp. | reverse complement strand
TGAAGCATGACAAGAAAATGTATGCGATCTCGGAGACCCAAAAGTTTGGTCATATGACTTATTTCTGGAATGGAAATCGTTCCGAGAAGTTTGATGATATGAATGAAACTTGGGTTGAAGTACAAGGTGACGATGTCACCTTTGATGAGCGCCCATGGATGAAGTCAGCACAGATCACAGATTTAGTGATTGAAGCGATGGAATCAGGAACTTATGATTTCATTAGACTCAACTATCCTAATGGCGACATGGTCGGTCATACGGGTATCTACCAATCTATCATTCAATCGGTTGAGGCCGTTGATTTGGGACTTTCTCGCTTAATCAAGACCGCTGATGAAACAGGCGCAACACTAATCATTCTTGCAGATCATGGTAATGCCGATGAAATGTTCGATAAGAAGGGCCAAGTTAAAACATCACACTCCTTGAACCCTGTGCCTTTCATCATCTACAATAGAGATGTCAAACTTAAACAGGATGGTCATTTCGGTTTAGCTAACGTCGCAGCAACAGTCACCGATTTATTGGATGTTGAAGCGAATCCTCTCTGGGAAGAAAGCCTCATTGTAAAGGAGTAAGTAATGTCAAATCAAACGAAAAGAACAAGAAGACCTAGCTCACTGGTCATGTATTTGGCGAGCCTCTTATTAATACTGGTTTCTGTTTTCTTCCTGTTTGATATTGCGAAAGAATACATTGAGACCGTTACTTTGAGTAGCTCACTGGAAGAGGTCCAACAACAGTTGGTAGACCTACAGGAACAAAATGATTTGTTAGTGGCTCAAAAGGAGAAACTATCCGATCCAGAGTATGTTAAGAACTACGCTCGTGGTCAATACATGTTGTCGGAAGAGGATGAACAAATCTTCAGACTTCCTGGTAGTAATAAATAGACAGACAAACAGCCCTGATTTATCATTAAATCAAGGCTGTTTTTTATTACATATATAATTTATTAGATATTCATGCGATGTTTTATTTCATAAGCTAGAGCGATAGTCTTCAAGTCCTTGATCTCATTAGTCTGAATCTTAGAAAGAAGTTGATCAAGATCCATCTCAACAACCCTCAGATACTCATCAGGATCTAGGTTCTGTTGGGTCATCACCAGATCCTTAGCGAAATAAAGTGAAATCTTTTCATTAAGATAAGCAGGTGAAGGAAACACCTCACCTAAGAACTCAATACTCTTAGCAAGGTATCCAGTTTCTTCCTGAAGCTCTCGAATGGCCGTAATTTCAGCACGCTCCTTAGGTTCTCTCTTACCCGCCACGAATTCCAAAGTTGTCTCTCCCTGCGCATAACGGAACTGTTCAACCAGTAGGAAATTACCAGACTCATTAATGGCAGCGATACAAACACCACCAGGATGTTCCACGACCTCGCGATAAGTTGTGTAGCTCTCATTATCAATCGTTACCGTATCATGACGGACATTAATAATGTAACCCTGAAACTTAAGTTGCTGTTTTATTGGTTTCTCTACAAAATTCAATTCATCCACTTCCCTCTTTTGGTTTTTACATTGCCTTTAATATCATATATAATAGCTTTAGACTGGAGACACTCATGAAGCAAGGATATTTTATCACATTTGAAGGACCCGATGGCAGCGGCAAGACCACCATCAGTACTAAAGTCTATGAGCGCTTAACAAAGCACGACTATCGTGCTATTTATACGAGGGAACCCGGTGGTTCCCGGATTGCGGAGAAAATTCGCGATATTATACTCGATCCCAGTAACACCGAAATGGACGTCAAAACCGAAGCTCTCCTCTATGCCGCCAGTAGGCGCCAGCACCTTGTAGAGAGAATCCTTCCCCATTTAGCCAACGGAGATATTGTTATTTCCGACCGTTTTATCGATTCTTCCCTCGCCTATCAGGGAGTAGGCAGAAGCATCGGCATCGAAGCCATCTGGGACATCAACATGTTCGCCATCGAAGGAAGAGTCCCAGACCTCACCATCTTCTTGGACATTGACCCTGAACTTGGGCTGGCCCGCATCAATCATCGCCAGTTTAAAGACCGTCTCGACCAGGAATCTCTTGATTTCCATCAAAGAGTTTTTTCAGGCTACCAACTCATCAAGAACCAATACCAACACCGCATGGCTATCTTCGATGCCACGCACACCATAGAGGAGCTGACTAACGAAGTCTATGACTACATTATCGACTGGATTGCTAGAAGAGAATCCAACACAGTGGATTAAAGAGCATCAACCAAGTCTCTATCAGTTACTAAGCCAAAGCCTCACCAAGCAGACGCTATCCCACGCCTATTTAGTCGTCGGTCAAAAGGACGTACTAGAAATAGCTCAGTGGATCGCCGCTCTTATTGTCGAGCAGAATCTCAATGAGAACCAGCTCAACCAGCGAATAGGGGCTATTGCCGCCTTAGAAAGCATCGACGTCCAACTACTCGATGGTACCAGTGAATCCATCAAGAAGGAAGCCATCATCAACCTGCAACATCAGTTCTCACAAGCTGCCAAAGAGGTCACAGGACAAAAGGTTGCCATTCTACACCATGTGGAAAACGCCAGCATCCAAGCCCTCAACTCACTCCTCAAATCTATCGAAGAACCCAGCGGAACCAGCACTACCTACATACTAACGAGTGATAATCTCAACCAGGTCCTACCAACTATCCAATCACGCTGTGTCAACATCACCTGTGAAGAGTACCATCAGGACGCACTCATTGAGTCCTTCGAGAAGCTAGGTATCGATCATTTAAGTGCCTATCTCATCAGCCAGCTAACCTCATCCAAAACCAAAGCCCAACAGATTTTAAATGATTATCAATTAGACAAACTCAGTCAAATAATTTACCAATA
>JAAZEC010000278.1 GCA_012512495.1 Erysipelothrix sp. | reverse complement strand
GTGAGCAGCTGCTCTTTAAATTGTGTCTTCATGAGTCAAAAAAAGGCCCTGGAGGCCAATTAAACAATTCTCACTAAAACGGCTAACACAAGGAAAGTGATGCCTGAAACTAAGGTAAGGTTTGAAATAAATTTCTCAGGTCCTCTTTCTTTTGCGTTTTGGAACAGGTTCAAGCCCCCGCTACCTGTAAATGCGCTACTTAAGCCCTCGGATTGTCCGCTTTGTAGTAAAGCAAGAATAATAACAATGGCAGCATTAATAATTAATAAAATGTCTAATATCATGATTGTGGTCTCCCTTCGATTCTTATGTATTTTATCATTTAATCCACTGAATAACAACAACTTAGGTTGTAATGCTTAAGATGGTCGTCTCGCCAGCGACACAATCACCTAATGGTGCCTTGTCAATTGAGCGAAATGGCCGGTTATTCATCATCAAGACGACGGTCGTGTAGTCAATACTGGGATCCTTCATCATTTCCGAATCAACGGAGATGATTAGATCACCTGCATTCACCATATCTCCCTGATGCTTATGAGCCATGAAGCCCTTACCACCAAGTGCTAGGGTGTTAGTCCCGATGTGGACCAGGATATACAGACCCTCCTGAGTCTCGATTACAAAGGCATGGAGCCCATTAAATAGCATCTTGAGTTCACCGCTAATTGGGGCTACAAACTGAGTGCTACTAGGCGTTATGGCAACCCCATCTCCGGCGATTCTTTGTGCAAAGACTGGGTCTTTGACTTGTTGTAGTGTGGTGATTTCTCCATCGACACACGATTTTACAATGACTGTTTCTGACATAATTGCCCCCTAACCTTCAATATCTTCTTCATCCCAGCGGAATTCCAATAAGTCCTTGGGGTAGCATTCTAGAACCTTGCACAGTCGGTTCAAGGTGTCAAAACGGATTGATTTTACTTTTCCATTCTTCAGCTTGGAGAGATTTACCTCGGAAATACCAACCTCATGAGACAGTTTCCTCAGGGTTATCTTTCTTTCAGCCATCATTCGATCTAACCGTACTACTATCATACTTACACCTCGTTTGTTCAATAATATCATAATTTAACAGCATTTGACATACTTGCTGATATTGTCAATGAGCCACTGATAAGATAAACTATACTCAAAGGAGGGACATTTATGACACAATCAATCAATATCCCGCCATCCCTACAATCCATGACCATCTTGTCGCGCAATCACCGCCGGACTCCATTTCATCCAGAAAAGATTGCGATAGCGATCAAGAAAGGTTTCGACTCGCTCAGCGAATCAGACTATACAGACGAAGATTCCTTCATTGTCTACCAGCATGTCATCGATCAGCTGGCCATCCTCTCAGTGACCCAACAGCTCCTACCCATCGAAGACATTCAGGACACGATTGAGAAGCAGCTCTTGAAACTCGGCTATGAGGATGTCTATGAATCTTTCGCTAGCTATCGACTACGCCGTTCTGAGTCCCGGAAGGTGTTTTTATCTTCTCAACACAAATTCCTTAAGGCTATCGAGAATTTATCCTTCAATGAAGAAGACCATGAGAATCCCTTTAAAACACTGATTGATTTCGGTGCCGTCATTACCCGTCAGTTTGCCCGAGCCTATCTCGTGAACTCTGATTTCATTTCACTCCACGATGATGGCTTCATTCATATCCACAATTTACAGTCCTATCCCCTGGCCACCACGGCTTCTTTGGTGATTCCAGTTAACTCAATTCTAGGCGCAGAGTCAGTCGATTTCGGCTCAGCCCTGAACATGATTAGCCTGACCATTGAACGGCTTCAGATGGAACAACATGGCGAACATTCGATCGATGATTTCGACGAAGGACTCATTCCCAGTGTCTTAACCAGTTTCAAACGCATTTTCAAACAGATGCTGGAGAACTATCAACTCATCAGCAAGCAGCCTCTCTCCAAGTGGGAAGCCTGTAAGAAACAGATTGATAAACTAAAAACGATGGACGTTGACCTCAGTGCATTTGAGAAATACTTCGACGAAGAGAACGATGATGTGCTATCCGCCATCTATGAACAGAGCGTTGTCCTACTTGAGAATGAAATCTATCTCGCCATTTCGGTCTTCCTTGATCGCCTCGTGTCAAAGAATTACTTGCCACTCTCATTGAACATCGGACTCTCTACCTCGAAAGAGGGACGACTGGTTGCTAAGCAGCTACTGATCGCATTTAAGAAGAATCCCATCTATCCGACCATCATATTTAAGCTTGGCGAAGGTGTCAATGTCGAGTTTGAAGATTTGAACTATGACCTATTCACCTTGGCTCT